>NZ_JBJGXI010000037.1:0-54934 GCF_045635475.1 Radiobacillus sp. PE A8.2
ATTAAACAACTTAATGCTAGTTCTATCCCAGTAGTATCAACATGTGTATAAGTAATCAATTATTAATTATTTGTATGTAGAAAAAAATATTTCGGATGGGCAGTTTGCTTATATATGAGGAAAGAATAGACAGAAAAAAAGGAAGGGCCACTGCCTTCCTTTTGCTGTCTATCATTTTTCTAAGTGGATTTTTTCGGTTTAATTTCTGTGAAGGCTTCTTGTATCAATTGATGGAACGCTATCATTTTCTTTAGTCGTCCGAATAATTCGTCCACTTCTTCTTTGGAGTCTTTTTCATTGAAAGTACTTTCTTCTAAAATTGACTCGATCTCTTCAAGTGAATTTTTTTGACGATTTGCGGCATCTAGCCATTTATGAATAAAAGCATTCATGAATTTCTTGTACAAATTCTCATCGGCTCGATATAAATCTTTACGCTCGCCTTTTTTCCAAACTCGTTCGACAAGATTTAACTCTAATAGACTTCGAATACCAGTACTGATTGAAGTTTTACTTTTGCCTAGTGCTTCACTCATTTGATCTAAAGTCATCGGTTCTCCTTCTATATAAAGAATAGCGAAAAGCCTTGCTTCGGAAGAATTTAAATCAAACATTTCTACAGTTTTTGCAAATTCTGAAATAATCAATTGGTTAATATGGTCTAATTGGTTTTCAGACATGGAATTCCTCCCTCAAACCGCCCTTAACTAAAGCCTACACTAATTAAAGAAAGATTGGAAATTAGATAGATTAGAGTAATCAAGAGGAAATAGGAGTAATTTAAAGATAAAGTGATATAAAGTTCGTACAATACAAACTGTATGAAAAATTTAAACAAAACTAATCGTTTTTATCGTTTGAACTTTATGATCAAAAGAGTATATAGTATTAGAGGTAGATGATTTGTCCGATATCACATACATTTTGAATTTATGAATTGATAAATATTATTTTGGTGTTTAGCTATAATAACAAAAAGGTATGGATAGATGTTTTACAGTTAAGAAAGAAAGAGGTGTATGTATTGCCGATCATAAAAGTTGAAAATTTATCTAAAGTTTTCGGTAAGAATGTAAATGATGCTCTCGCTTTATTAGACGAGGGAAGAACAAAGGATGAAATTTTAAAAGAAACAGGCTGTACAGTAGGGGTTAACCGCGCTTCCTTTGAAGTAGAAGAAGGTGAAGTCTTTGTAATAATGGGATTATCGGGTAGTGGTAAATCTACATTAGTCCGCCTGATTAACAGGTTAATCGAACCAACTGAAGGTAGTGTGTTTGTTGATGGTGAGAATTTAGCAAAGATGGACAAACAAAATCTTCGTCGTGTCCGCCGTCAAAAATTAAGTATGGTGTTTCAGCGTTTTGCACTATTTCCACACCGTACAATCCTAGAAAATGCTGAGTTTGGCTTGGAAATACAAGGGATTGAACAGGAGCAAAGAAGTAAAAAGGCTAAAGAATCACTAGAATTAGTCGGTTTAGGGAATTATATTCATCAATATCCTTCGCAATTATCGGGCGGAATGCAGCAACGTGTTGGATTAGCACGAGCGTTGGCTAATGACCCGGAAGTTCTTTTAATGGATGAAGCATTCTCGGCATTAGATCCGTTGATCCGTAAAGATATGCAGGACGAATTATTAGAATTACAAGAAAGCATGAAAAAGACAATTATCTTTATTACACATGATTTGGATGAAGCACTCCGCATTGGTGATAGGATTGCATTAATGAAAGATGGTAATATCGTTCAAATCGGTACACCAGAAGATATTCTCGTTAATCCTGCTAATGATTATGTAGAGAAGTTCGTTGAGGATGTGGATCGTTCTAAGGTACTTACTGCTGAAAACATTATGAAACGTCCAGAAACAATAAATGTAGAGAAGCATGGTCCAAGAGTTGCATTAGAACGAATGAAAGAAGAAGGATTGTCCAGTATCTATGTAACAGATGGTAAGCGAAACTTAAAAGGTTACGTTACAGCTGATGATGCTTCCGAAGCTCGTAAAAATGAAATACGTGATATTAATCAAATTTTAAAAACAGATGTACCAACAGTGACAAAGGATACTTCGATGCATGATATTTTCGAAGTAATACACAATTCACCAGTCCCTATTGCTGTTGTAGAGGACGGCAAGTTATTAGGAATTATTGTTCGAGGCGCAGTAATAGCTGCCTTAGCAGGTGAAGGTGAGGTGAATATAGAAAATGCTTAATTCTATTACAAATTTCCTAAATGCAATTCTTGATTTTATTCCGGAGATACCGCTTGCTACTTGGGTAAATGACTTTACCGACTGGCTTCAAGATACATTTGCTTTTTTCTTTGATCCGATAAAAAACCAGTTTGGTGACTTTATGGACTGGACAGCAGAAATGCTCGCTGAAATTCCAGCGCTTATTCTTATTATAATTGTCGCTGTTCTTGCATTTTTTATAAGTGGAAAACGTATTGGATTACCAATATTCTCTATTATCGGATTGTGGTTTATTTATAACCAAGGATTGTGGGAAGATTTAATGTTTACCTTCTCATTAGTATTGGTATCCAGTATTTTATCGGTGATTATTGGGGTTCCAGTCGGGATTCTAATGTCTAAGAGTAAGCTTGCCGAAAGTATCATTACTCCTATACTGGACTTCATGCAGACGATGCCAGCTTTCGTATACTTATTACCAGCTGTTTTGTTCCTTGGTATCGGGATGGTTCCAGGTATCTTTGCATCGTTAATCTTTGCCACACCGCCAACCGTTCGTTTTACGAATTTAGGTATCAGGCAAGTATCTAAGGAGCTTGTTGAAGCTTCGGATGCTTTTGGTAGTACTGGATCACAAAAGCTTTTCAAAGTAGAATTACCAATGGCCAAAAGTACCATTATGGCCGGTATTAACCAGACAGTAATGTTATCTCTATCGATGGTTGTTATCGCATCGATGATTGGTGCACCTGGTTTAGGAAGAGAAGTATTGTCAGCATTGCAAAGAGCAACAGTAGGACCAGGATTTGTTGCAGGTATGGGTATCGTAATTCTGGCTATAATTATAGATAGATTCACACAAAATATAAACAAGAAGTAATATTTAATGATTGTTGGATACTTTTCATAGTGAAAAGTTGACCATATATATTTAAAAATATGAGGGGAGTTTTTTAGTATTATGTTTAAACTTAGTTGGAAACATTTAGGCTTAGCTGCCGTATTGGTATTATCACTAGCACTTGCTGCTTGTGGTGGTGGTGATGAAACACAGGAACTTGAATTGGTTTACGTTGAGTGGGATTCTGAGGTTGCTTCCACGCACGTAATTGGAAATGTATTAGAGTCACAAGGCTTTGATGTAGAATTAACACCAATTGATAACACTGCAATGTGGCAGGCTGTTGCTGATGGTGAAGCAGATGGTATGGTAGCTGCTTGGTTACCTGGTACACACGCTTCTCAATATGAGCAATTTAGTGGGGACGTTGTTGAATTAGGACCAAACCTTGAAGGTGCAAAAATTGGTTTAGTCGTACCTACTTATGTAGAAGCGACTACTATTGGAGATCTTGCTGATTATTCAGAAGAATTCGATAGCACAATTACTGGTATCGAAGCAGGTTCTGGTGTTGTCGGAGCTGCTGAACAAGCACTAACTGATTACAGCTTAGATGGATGGGAAGTACAAACATCTTCTAGTGGTGCAATGGCTACTGCATTAGGTGAAGCAATTGATAACGAAGAACCAATTGTTGTTACAGGTTGGACACCACACTGGAAATTCGCTAAATATGATCTTAAGTATTTAGAAGATCCTGAAGGTACATTTGGTGGAGCTGAAACTATTGAAACAATGGTGCGCGAAGGACTAGAAGAAGATAGCCCAGACGCGTATACTATTCTTGATCAGTTCAACTGGACACCTGCTGATATGGAATCTGTAATGCTTGATATTTCTAATGGAGCTACTCCAGAAGAAGCAGCAGCAACTTGGGTAGAAGCAAACCAAGATAAAGTAGATGAATGGATTGCTGGTGTAGAATAATAAAGATTAGAAACGACTTGCCTCCGGGCAGGTCGTTTCTTTTTTATTACGGATAATAGCTAAACTACGTCGTAACGTAGTGCTCGTGATTTCCGCTCCAGGCAGTCACTTTCCGCGGGCACGGCTTCAGCTAACTCAGAAGCAAAGAGCGCTTCTGAGTGGATCTTCAGCTCGCGCTGTCCCGCAGGAGTCGAGTCGACTGCCTGGAGCTCCAATCACCCGACGTAAGGAGCAATCAGCTAACAGCGGAGGAAATGTCCTTCGACTCCTGCGGGACTAGCGGCGTAAGTGAGACCCCGCAGCGCGAAGGCGCGAGGAGGCTCACTAGCCCCCCGCGGAAAGCGAAGGGCATTTCCGGAGCAGGTCAAGCACTCGCCAAACTACCACGGAGTTTACTTCAATTCTTGATTAAACAAAACCCCCAGCCATTAATGGCTGGGGGTTTTAATTTTACCGTTCGCTTGTTTTGTCTTCTAATTCCTTCAAGCTTTTTTCAATTTGCTCTAAATATTTTTGGATGTTTTTTTGATGTGGTTCAATCGTTTGTTTCCAGCTTTCGATTGAAGTTATCATATCTGCAGTCAAATCTTTAACTAGCGCTGCGCCTTCTTTTGACGTTTGGGTGATCTGTTCTTTTAGCTGTGTACCTTGTAACTTTAATTTGTCTACCGTATGCAAGAAATCTTCACCTTTGGTCATTGCATCTTGTCTTAACTCTTTTCCAGATCTAGGGGTGCTTAGTAACGTAGCGGCTGCACTAATTGTCCCTCCGAACAAAAAACCGATGAGTAAGGATTTTCCATTTGCCATCGCTTACACTCCTTTCCTTCTTATTATACTATTTTCTCTAATATCATAGGGATAAAACCTACAATATTTTAATAATTGACATATTATATTGTGTTTTTACAAAAAATCCCCAGATTAAAACCAGAGGATTAAAAATTTAACTTACTTTACTACTAATGTCACCAGCGATTTGGTTTAATTCTTGCTGCGTATATTGATCGGTATTTGTTTTCCAAACCGCACCAAAACCGTCACCTTTCCCATAACGTGGGATTAAATGAATATGTAAGTGGAAAACGGATTGTCCTGCAGGTTCCTCATTATTACTAATAATATTTAAACCGATTGGCTCGTATGCTTGCTTAATTGCATTTGCGATTTTTGGTACGCGATCAAATAATTCTTTAGCAATCTCTGCAGGTGTTTCATAAATGTTTTTCGTATGTGTTTTAGGAATTAGTAGGGTGTGCCCTTTCGTCACCTGGCTTATATCTAGAAAAGCATACACATGCTCGTCCTCATAGATTTTAGCAGATGGAATTTCTCCTGAGATTATTTTACAAAATATGCAATCTGTCTGACTCATCCAATCACTCCTTTTAAATTCTTTCCTTATATTTATTGTATAAATGAATAGGTATAGTGTAAAGGAATTAGACATAAAACAAACGGGTTAATCCCGTAGCAGAAGAAAATCTGGAGATTTTTTTCTGCTGGGACAACCCGTTGTTTGAAGGAGAAGGAAGCATCTAATTGAACTTGTTTAGTGAACCAGGGGAGTGATTCTGTCTATTTCAAGTTGAATACCTTTCGTCAACACCTCATTTATAAAGTGGTTGCTTAGATAAACGAATAGGGTACATAGATGAATTGTCTTTCACCGACACCTCATTTCGTGGTTGTTCCACTAATTATGGTCGTGAAAATAAATCCTAACTCCTTCGATTCTATTGTGTCTCTTTCATCCAAAATCTATACAAATGTAACCAACAATTTTTAAAAAAGTAGACAATAGTTCGATCCAATATCATAATACTGATTTTATTTTATGCCAAACAAACAACAAGGTGTTGGCTCCAAACTATTTGATGTTGCAAAAGACTAATAAGGTAAATATAAAGCTGAATCAGTTAACGAAATACCTAAGTCATTATAATCTTTTGGCAAATCTAGGTTAAAAGTGATAAAATTTGAATCAGTTAACTGCGGAAGCATGATTAGGAGGGAGACAATAAAATTGAATCCATTATTACATATTGAACACCTACAAGGTGGATATACACATAAAAATGTTTTGCACGGAATTTCTTTTGATATTAATCCAGGTGAAATTGTCGGTTTGATTGGTTTGAATGGTGCAGGCAAAAGCACAACAATTAAACATATTATTGGTCTTATGCAAGCTAAGAAAGGCGAGATTTCAATTAAAGGAAAGACATTTCAAGAATCACCAGAATCGTATCGTAACCAATTTGCATACATTCCGGAAATGCCATTGTTGTATGAAGAGCTTACTTTGTATGAACATCTACGCTTAACAGCTATGGCTTATAACATCCCAGAACAAGTTTTTAAACAACGCTTGCAGCCATTGTTAAAGGAGTTTCGATTAGAAAAAAGACTAAAATGGTTTCCTACTCATTTTTCTAAAGGAATGCGGCAAAAGGTTATGATTATGTGTGCCTTTCTTGTCGAGCCTCCGTTATACATAGTTGATGAGCCATTCGTTGGTTTGGACCCATTAGGAATTCAATCTTACCTTCAGTGGATGGATAGCATGAAAGCAAAGGGAGCGGGTGTTTTAATGTCAACGCACATTCTAGCAACCGCAGAAAGATATTGTGATCGCTTTGTAATTTTGCATGACGGAAACATACGCGCTTTAGGAACATTAGTTGAATTAAGACAACATTTCAATATGCCAGGTGCAACATTAGATGATTTATACATCCAATTAACGAGGGAAGATAGCCATGTTTAATGCAGGAGAGTTGTTTAGAAATCGTCTTTCTTCCCATTTTATAGAATTAAGTCGTTATTTGCGTTATATGTTTACCGGTCACTTTGTAATTGCTTTGTTATTTATCATTTCCGCAATGTCCTATTTTTATCAAGCATGGCTAGAGGAGCTTCCAGATGCTTTTCCTTCTGCATTCGTAATCGCAGTTGTGTTTGGTTTAACCGGCAGTTATAGCCCAATTAGAACGTTGCTCAAGGAACCGGATTTGGTATTTCTGCTGCCTGCTGAGCATAAAATGGGTACTTATTTTCGATATGCACTTGTTTACAGCTTTTGTACGCAGCTTTATATTGTACTGCTAGTAGGGGCTGCCTTAGCACCTTTGTACTTCGCAGCATTTCCACTGCAAACAACTAGAGAGTATTTTATGTTACTCTGTATTTTGCTCATATTTAAATTATGGAGTTTGTTAGCGAACTGGTGGGTTTCGAAGCTCAGACAAAACACTACGAGGTTGATGGATCAAATAATACGACTATTACTGGCCATTACAGCTTTTTATTTTTTCTTGCAAACGGAAATGTTATTAGCGACGATCATAACAATAACGCTTTTTGGTTTAACAATATTCGACTGGTACTTAGCTAGTCAAAAAGCGGGTGTTGCGTGGGATGTATTAGTAGAAAACGATCGCAATAGTATGCGCGCCTTTTACCGCATTGCTAATCTATTCACTGATGTTCCACACTTGAAAAATGAGGTGAAAAAGCGTCACTGGTTAGTAAGATTGTTTGTAAGTGCTGTACCGTTCAAGCAGGAATATACATTTAATTATTTATATCGTATAACTACTGCCCGAAGCGGAGATTACCTGGGAATATACATGCGATTGTTGATCATTGGTGGGCTTTGTATTTATTACGTTCCTAACTTTTGGATAAAAATTATTTTTAGCATCTTATTTATCTACCTAAGTGCTTTTCAATTGATGACGATGTGGCAGCATCATCGGACGATTATATGGTTGGACATTTATCCGACTAAAATTGAGTGGCGAAAAAAAGCCTTAAAGACATGGTTGCTTCGATTAATGATCGTACAAGTATTTTTATTTGGCTTATTGTTTTTATTTTTAGGGAACGTATTAGGTTTAGTAATCGTATGGATTGGTGGAACGTTGTTTAGTCTTTCGTTTATTCAAGGCTATGTGGCGAGGAAAATGACATGAAAAGGAGAGCCTTGAATGATGGAACAGTTATCCTATGAAGTACGTGCACTACAGGATGCAAAGCGATTTGAGCGATCCTTACAAAAGAAATCATCGATTATGCAACGAACGTCAAAGAATATTCAAACAAAGATTAACGATCGAATACCCGAAAAAATTCACAATGTAGTAACAGAAAGCATCAAGAAAATGATTCAGTTATCGTTAACATCCTCGGCATACATACATCCAATTGAAGTGGATGTGAACTGGACTTTACAAGAACGAGAAGCTTATATCCAGAAACGGTTAAAGCAATATAAGCAGACAGCAATGCTGGAGGGAGCAGGCACTGGGGCAGGAGGTATCATGCTTGGCTTGGCTGATTTTCCATTGCTGCTAAGTATTAAAATGAAATTCCTTTTTGATGTAGGGCAGATATATGGCTTTGATGTAAAGAGCTACGAGGAACGTATGTATTTGTTGCATATCTTTTTATTAGCTTTTTCGAGCGATGTAAAACGCAGTGATGTGTGGAAAATTCTTTCTGAGTGGGAAAGTGAAAAAGAAGTTTTACGTGAGGTAGATTGGAAAACGTTACAGCTTGAATACCGTGATACGATTGATCTTGTGAAAATGCTACAGCTTATACCAGGATTAGGTGCGATTGTTGGAGCTATAGCGAATAAACGGTTTATGGAGCAATTAAGCGAGACGGCAATCAATGTTTACCGTCTCCGTATGCTCACATAGTTAGTTGCTGTGATAGGACTGATAAATTTTAATAAAGGTTTTGGCTGCCAAGGCCATTGCACGCTCATCGATATCAAATTTCGGATGATGATGTGGGTAGAAATGATCTTCTTTTTGTGCACCAGTAAAGAAAAAGGCACCAGGCTTTTCTAGTAAATAATAGGAGAAATCCTCACCAGTCATACTAGGAACAACCTCCTCTACTGTTTGTCCATCCACTTGATCTGCTGCTTGCAATACGATAGCTGCCTCGTTGGGATGATTAACTACGGGTGGGTAACCTTTTTCATAATTGTAATCATAAGTTGCATCAAAAGAAATGCAAGTTCCCTTCGTGATTTGCTCTATTTCCTTAATGATTTGCTCTTGAAGTTGTTTGTCAAATGTACGGACCGTGCCGGTAATTGTTGCTGAGTCTGCAATAATGTTAAACGTATTGCCAGCGTGAAAGGTGCCTACGGTAACAACCGCAGTGTGTAATGGATCAATGCGTCTGCTAACAATTTGTTGTAGGTTGGACACAACTTGAGATGCAATTACGATCGCATCTTTCGTTTGGTGTGGCATCGCACCATGTCCACCTTTACCTTGGATTGTAATCGTAAAACGATCTGCTCCAGCCATAAATTCATTACTTGCCGTTTGCACGGTACCGAAAGGCGTGTTCGACCATAAGTGTGTGCCATATACGGCATCAACATCGTCTAATATTCCTGTTTCGATGAGTGGCTTTGCTCCGCCTGGAGAATATTCTTCAGCGTGCTGATGAACAAACACAATCGTTCCAGGCAATTTTTCCTGTTGCTGTTTCATAGCCTTTGCAAAAGTCAACAGTGTCGCCGTATGACCATCGTGTCCACAGGCGTGCATGACACCCGCTATTTTTGATTTATATGGAACGTCATTTTCCTCTTGGATAGGTAAGGCGTCAAAATCAGCGCGAAAAGCAATTTTTTTACCTGGTTTTCCGCCTGTAAGTGTGGCAACAACCCCGTTACCGCCAACATTTGTTTGATAAGGGATACCTAACTTTTCATATGTATCTGCAATATATTTTGCTGTTTTTTCTTCTTTAAAAGAAACTTCTGGGTATTGATGTAAATATCTACGAATAGAAACCATTTCATCATAGTAATTGTCTATTGAGTCGATAAGCTTATTCCACAAAACAAGATCCTCCTTGATGAGCATTTTCTCTACATTATAACATAGGAATATAAGTAAATCGGATTTGAGAACTTCTAAATTGTTAACAAAAAGGCCTCCTGTATTAACAGAAGACCTTTCCTAATTATTTAAAAGATTTATCGGCTAAAAGCCGTTGTATTTCTTCTTTGTGATTCGTTTCATCTGCAATCATATCCTCAAGTTGGACAACTAGTGCTGTAAGTCCTAACCCTTCTGCCTGCTTCTTACGTTGCTCATATCGCTCAACGGTATCTGCTTCAGCCTTCCAAGCGTCCTCTAACATATCTTTTACATCGGTATGTTGTTTTACCTTTGCAGGTGTAGTTGTTGGTGTACCACCTAAAGTCTTAATTTTATCTGATAAATAAAGCGCGTGACCAATTTCGTCATTAATTTCGCTTTCAAAAAATGGTTTAAGTACCGAACGGTATAATCCCGATACTACAGAAGCATTATAGGTATACATAATTGTTGCAGCATACTCATTAGCTAAATCTTCGTTTAATCCATCAATTAGATTTTTTAATTCACTATCATTCTTAATGTTACGTACATTGTCTGCCATTTAAAATCGCCCTTTCTAAAAAAATTATATTTTAACTGTTTCTATATATACATTACCCTGTCACAATGTTCTTAAACGAGATTAATAATAAATGCCAATATGTACGTTTTTATGGAGGTATTAATATGAACCGAAAGTATAGCCAATATTTTTATGGATCTATTTTAAGCTTAGCTATAACAAGCTGTTCATTACTAACGATTCGTGTCATGACAATGGAAATGCCTATACTCGATCAGTGGGCATCTCCATTCGTACAGCATGTAGATGGCACATTTATTTTTCGTTTATTTCGTTGGATAACAGAGCTAGGATCTGGCAGCTTTTTAACCCCGTTTAGTCTAGTAATGGGTTTATTTTTATGGTTATATTACAAGGATAGCTTAGCTGCTTGTGTAATTGTTATTGGGACGTACACCGGTTACCTGGCTAATTATGGGATTAAGTTACTAGTGGAGAGAGAGAGACCACGAATATTGGCTGAGGCAGAAGGAGTCGGTCATAGCTTTCCATCTGGTCATGCCATGGTAGCTTTAATTGCCTACGGATTATTCACCTATTTTTTAATAAAACACGCTAAATCTAAACAAATAGCGATAGTAATTAATGTTATTGGGATTGTCATGATATTATTAATTGGTTTTAGTAGATATGTCATACGGGTCCACTATTTAACGGATGTACTTGCGGGATACAGTTTTGGTGCTTTGTTCTTATTTGCCTGGATTGGCATCTATCATCTATTATCTAAAATTAAAATCTCTTTTTTCTCGGTCTCAAGGCGGAGATAAAACCATTCCGACGGTCGTTACTAGCGATGTATCTCTTATATATAATAAAACTATAGAAAAAGAATAGCCGCTGTTAGTAACACGTTATTTCTGCGTGCCAAAATTGGACAATTTTGTTTAACTCTCATAGACCACGTGCTATTCTTGTATTACTATTCGTTTGTTCGTAAAGGAACGTATTTGAAATTATTAGTATTTTTATTGTTGTTATGTTCTAACTTATGAAATATCTTAATAGATAAAGGATGATTGTTATGAAAAACAGACAATTTTTTCGAAATATTGCAGCCATTGTTGTTATTTTATTAGGAGTTACTTTAGTGCTTGCAAATGTAGGTGTAGTAACGTGGGAGATTAACGATGCTTGGTTATATATCTATCCAACATTTTTTGTGTTACTAGGATTAAAGTTAATTTGGGATGCGATTACAGGTCGTTGGGGACTATGGGCAGGATTGTTTCTACTTATATTCGGCGGGCTACTATTAATGGATCGATTTGATATCTTGGTGTTTGGTTTTTGGGATGTTTATAAGCTATGGCCATTATTAATTGTTTATGTTGGGTTTAGTATTTTTAGCACGTCAACGAATAAGAAAAATCGTAAAAAGAACCCTAAATTTCAATTTATCTATGACTCTGACGGAGCAAAAACATATCCTAACAAGCAAAAGTTTGCGATTGGAGATCACAAGTTTAATAGTCCTAATTGGAAAGTAGAGCCAATGGATTTATGGAATGCTGTAGGAGATTATCATATTGATTTTACTAAAGCGTTTATTCCTGACAAAGAAATTCCAATCAAAATTCAAGGGTGGGCTGGAGATATTCGGATTCTTATGCCTGAAAATGTTGATTTTAGAGTAGAAGCGCATGTCAAAGCGGGAGACATCGCTGTATTCGGTGAACGCGTCGATGGAATTAATAGAGAAATTTTTTACGAAACGCGTGATTATGAAACGGCAACAAGAAAGCTTAACATTTATTTGAGCCTTAAGGCTGGAGATATTCGTGTAGATAAAGTATAGGGAGGAAAGTATATGCTAAAACGTTTGAATACAATTCGATATACGTATATTCGTTCACATTTATATGGATTGTTCTTAACAACTGTTACATTAATGGCTATAATATTATCTATACATGTACTTTTCGCCCCTGCATGGCTGAGTACACCTAGCATCTTTTTATTTATTTGGAGTTATATTTTTCTGGGCTTTATTTTCTCTATTTATGTTGGTTTCAAATCAAGTGGAGATATGAAAGATCGTCTGGATTACTTATCGATTATGATTGCTCAGTTATCCCGTGGAAATTATTCTTCTCGTATTTACGAAAATGAAGAAGACGAGATTGCAAGAGTTGGTAATGAATTAAATACTTTAGGTGAAAAAATGCAAAGCCAAGTTAAATCATTGCAGCGGTTAGCTGATGAAAAAGCCGAGTATGCTCAATCTGCGCATAAAGCAGCTGCAATTGAAGAACGGCAACGTCTGGCACGTGATTTACATGATGCTGTGAGTCAACAGTTATTTGCGTTAACAATGATGTCGCAAGCTTCCTTAAGATTAATTGACAGAGATCAAGAACAAGCCAAAGAACAACTCAAGGAAATAGCTGAAACAGCATTAAAAGCACAGACGGAAATGCGCGCCCTTTTATTGCACTTACGTCCTGTGCATTTATCTGGTGAACCTTTAGAAATTGGGATACATAATTTAGTAGAAGAGTTAAAGCAAAAGTGTTCGATAGAATTTCATATGAACTTAGAAGAAGTAGAAGATTTGTCACAATCGACGGAGGAGCATGTATTCCGCATTGTTCAAGAAGCACTGTCAAATATATTACGGCATGCAGATGCTACAGAAGTAACATTAGAAATCATTACCCGAAACGATAAATTATTTGTACATATTGCTGATAATGGAAAAGGCTTTGATGTCGAGTCTGATCAACAGAAAAAAACATCGTATGGATTAAAAACGATGCGAGAACGAAGTGAAGAAATCGGTGGAACCTTTGCTGTTCGTTCAAAACAAGGAGAGGGCACACATATCGATATTCGCATACCCTTATAAAGTTAAGTGAGAAAAGGAGTGGGTAACTTGATACGAGTCGTCGTAATAGATGATCATGATGTTGTTCGTAAAGGCGTCATTTCCTATTTGAAAACAGAGCCTGAGCTTGAGGTAGTAGGAGAAGCCTCTAGCGGAAATAAAGGTGCTGCAGTTGTACTTGAGACCAAACCAGATGTTGTCCTCATGGATTTAATTATGGAAGATGGCACAGGGATTGATGCAACGAGACAAATTATGGAAAAATTTCCAGATTGTAAAATTATTATATTAACAAGCTATTATGATGATGAACAAGTTTTTCCTGCACTCGAGGCAGGTGCATTTAGTTATATGTTAAAGACCTCGTCTGCAGTTGAGATTGTAACCGCTATTCAAAAGGCATATAAAGGTGAAAACGTGATTGAACCAAAAGTAGCAAGTAAAATGATGACCAGCTTTCGTCAGCAAACAAGTAAACCGCATGAGCAGTTGACAGAACGAGAGCTAGAAGTATTAATGTGTATCGGTGATGGTCTTACGAACCAAGAAATTGGGGACAAATTATTTATTGGAATTAAGACTGTGAAGACGCACGTGAGTAATATTTTAAGCAAGCTTGGTGTGAATGACCGAACCCAGGCGGCTGTTTATGCCCATAAAAATGGAATAATACGAAAATAAGAACAGCCTCCTTATGTAAGGAGGCTATTTATTTGCACTGCTTGTAACACGCTCATTTCGTAAAGTTTGTTGTTTTTACACGTCATAATTGATCTAAACTGCGACATAGTGCTCGAGATTTTTGCTCACGCGTCTAGCTATACCAACAGCAAAGGGGCTAACCGGATTGAGCGGCCATATAAGCGCTTATTTAGTTTTAATTTTCAATTTCGATGATTTGACGGCCACCACAGCACTTATTTACCGATATCAACTCGTTGAAACAACAAATTCACCCAAATAAGTGCGCTGGTGGCCGCACAATTCTAATAATGCCTCATTTGTCACAGATAAGCGCACTGGTGGCCGTCATCGACTCATCGACCGCAGTACAATGCCTCCTCCATTGCGTCTGTTTAACACTACGTCGGAGTTTAGCTATTTTGCGTAACAACAAAAACTTTTAGAAAACAGCCTAGGAGAACAAATATCCTTTAATAAACTAACTCACCCTCAGTGCTTTTTAAACTAATATTTAGAAACTAGGATTCTTCTCTTTTTATTTTCTAGCTTGCTTAGTATAATAGTACAAGGAAAACGGATAGGGGATTTGCTATGAATGATAATAGTAGAAGTGAATTTATTTTGTTTATTATTTGGGCACAAAGTCTGATAGCGATGCTTGGTAGTTTGTTTTACTCTGAAATCATGCATTTTGTCCCATGTGAGCTATGCTGGTACCAACGTATTTTAATGTACCCACTTGTCGTTATTTACGGTGTAGCTTTATGGAAGAAAGATATTCGGTTTGCATTACCGGGATTATTCTTAAGCGGAATAGGCATATGTGTGTCCATGTATCATTATTTGGTGCAAAAACTACCTAGTTTAAGTGAGGCTGGAAATTCTTGTGGCATTGTCCCTTGTAACGGGGAGTATGTGAACTTTTTCGGTTTTGTAACGATCCCTTTTCAAGCGCTGATCGCCTTCATCGTAATATTTAGCTTGCATACTACAATCTTATTGAAGCAAAGGAGTAAAAATTTATGAAGAAAAATATGATTATCTTTATAAGTATTATTTTGGTTTTGTTTATTGCTTTAGCATTTGTTGTTAACTACCAGAACAATAATGATCCGCTTTATCAAAATCAAATTTCTCTTGATGATTTATCTGATACACTTAACAATGAAGAAGATGTTACTGTATACTTCTATAGTCCAACTTGTGAGCATTGTAAAGTTACCACACCTGTTGTGGTTCCATTAACTGAAGACTTAGGAATCGATATGAAGAAAGTTAATGTGCTTGAATATGATGCAGCGTGGGCGCAATATGATATTGAAGGTACGCCGACAATCATTCATTTTGAAGATGGAGAAGAAGCTGCTCGAATAAGTGGTTCACAGCCAGAAGCTAGTTTCAGAAGTTTTTTTGAAGATGAGGTTTTAAACTAATAGTAAAAAAAGAATCGCACGAAAATATGTGCGATTCTTTTTACGTATTATGAAGTTATTCATCTAGTTCAATCATCTTGTACGATGTAACGTAGGAGGGACCAGCTGCATAAGGTGGTTTCTCCTTTTTGTTTTTACCAGCATGGGATTTTTGAAAGGAGTCAGAGTTTTTCCAACTGTCATAGCTTTGTTTATCTTGCCACTGCACCATTACGACATATGTATTGCCCCTTGTTGGTCGCAGTACACGCAGTGCATGGAAGCCAGGTGTCCCCTCGATTAGGCCGGCTCTTTGTTTGAATTGTGTTTCAAATATCGGTTTTCCTTCATCCGTAACAGGAATATTATTCATTACTACAAAACCGTAATCCTTCAACTGTCCTTTTTCGACGATGATTTCAAATCCACGGGGTTCTGCAAAAATCGAAGCGTGCTTACTCTCGTGATAAACAACGGTGTTCGTTTCGTCTCCCATGATAAATGTGTGGGCACCGGGATTGTCATTGCTTACTTGAAGTAAATAATCGAGCGTTCCACTAGTCAGGTATGCGTTCATATTTATTCCTCATTTCGTTTTAATTCAATAATTTAAGTGTAGCAATGGACATAATCAAAATGCAAGTTTTACAAGTAACCATCTTATGTGGAGACGATCTTAATTTGAAGTAATCACGGTTAACACGCTTTATGTTCTAAACCAACTATCGTATAATGAATAAATATTGTCGAATAATGGGTGGAAATGTTCTTATAGAGGTTGTTATAAAGAGGGGAAACAGATGAACTTATTTAAATATTTACCAAATTGGGCTTCAAATATAAAATGGTTAGTTTTCGCACTAGTGGTTACTATATTACTAGGTTTATTAGGGTATGTGACAATTTTGTTTGGTGGAAGGTTTATTGTCGATGAGAAAGCATTTGTATTTGATACTACATCGACGATTGAAACAGAAGACGGAGTCGTATTAGCAAGCTTTTACCATGAAAATCGTACACCAGTTACGATTGAGCAAATCCCAGTGCACGTACAAGATGCGTTTATTGCAATAGAAGATCAACGATTCCGAGATCACGCGGGTGTGGATTTTACGTCGGTGATGCGAGCATTGTATCGCGACATTACTGCAATGGGAAAAGTAGAAGGTGCTAGTACAATTACCCAACAGCTAGCTAAAAACATGTTCTTACAAAATGATAAAACATGGATGAGGAAGACGAAAGAGGTAATGGCGGCTATTTATTTGGAGCGTCATTATAGTAAAAATAAGATTTTAGAATTTTACTTAAATGAGATATATTTTGCACATGGAAACTATGGTGTAGAAACAGCAAGTCAGTTTTATTTTAGTAAGTCTATCGAGGATGTTACTGTGTCAGAAGCAGCTTTATTAGCTGCTCTGGCTAAAGCACCGAATAATTACACACCGGTAAATTATCCGGATAAAGCAAAGCAAAGAAGAGATGTTGTGCTGCAGCAGATGAACCGTATGGATATGATTTCTACTGAAGAAATGCTTGAATTACAAGGTAGGACGCTTGGCTTAAATTTATCCACAAAGGCGGAAAAGCCATGGCTAAGTGCATATATCGATGCAGTGGTCACTGAAGCGGAAGAAACTTATCAGTTAACACGTTCAGAAATTCGTCGTGGGGGCTACCGTATTATTGCAACCATAGATGAGAAAGCTCAAAAAACAGCTTATCAATTAATGCAAAAACAAGAATACTATTATGGTTCCACAGAAGGTGTGGAGGCATCTTTTATTTTAATGGATCAAAACACAGGGGGACTAGAGGCAATTATAGGAGGACGTAGCTTTGCTCCAGGTGAGCTGAACCGAGCCTTCGTAAAACGGCAGCCAGGTTCAACGATGAAGCCACTTGCTGTTTATGGACCAGCGATGATGTTGGATGAATATCAGCCATATTCGATAATGCCGGATGATCAGCGCGACTATGATGGCTATTCAATTAAAAACGTAGACGGCGTTTATAGTGGTAACGTCACGATGTACGATGCCATCCGTCAATCAAAAAACGCACCAGCGGTTTGGCTACTGGATCAAATAGGTGTACCATATGCAAAGGATTATTTAAGTAAAATGGATATGACTATACCAGACAATGGCTTAGCAATAGCATTAGGAGGTTTAGAAGAGGGTTTAACACCGGTTCAACTTGCAGAGGGCTATCGTACGTTCATTCACGATGGGGAATGGATTGATGCGCATACAATTACACGCATTTATGATCGTAACAATCAAGTTATTGTTGAGGCAGACCCTCAAAGAGAGCAAGTTTTTTCACCGCAGGTAGCATGGAACTCACTACGAATGTTAGAAAGTGTTGTCGATAGCGGGACCGCTGAAACTGGTGATTTTGCAGGTGCTCTAGCAGGAAAAACAGGTACAACACAACATCCTCGTGTTTCAGGCGGAATCAAGGATGCTTGGTTTGTTGGCTTCACACCTAACTATGTTAGTGCACTTTGGATGGGATACGATTATTCAGATGAAGCACATTACTTAACAAAAGGAAGTAGTGCGCCAACAGTGCTGACAAAGCGGATTTTAAGTGAATTGGGAAAGCAGGAAGCAATGCCAACTGCATTTGAAAAACCTGCAAATGTAGAAGAGCTTCCGGAGCCGATTGAATTACCGGTTATCTCTGATCTAGAAGTCAAGTTTAAGCTAGGCGGACTGCCACTTGTACGTGGAGAATTAACTTGGACTGCAGGAAGTGACAATCGCATTGTCTATCAAATTTTCCAAAAAACCGATACGGGAGATATCGAATTAGGTCAAGTTACTGGTGAGAGTAGCTACACCATAAGTCGAGTCAATGTATTTCAGGAAAACACGTATTATGTTGTTCCATATGATCCGATTACAAAACAACAAGGAACACCTTCTAATGCTGTTGTTTTATCTTTAACCCGTTAAAAATTTAATCTAAGCATAATACTAGAACAAAGAGAGGCATTTAAGGTAAAATTTTAAAAGACTTATTTATTTAGAATTAGTACAATTTAGTGACAAATCCCTACAATTTCTATACATCAGTAGTTAATAAGCGTATAGTATTTAATGGAAATATGAACGAGGTGTGAGCGAATGACAAGACAAATAAATGATACAATCCTCAGAGCTTTTCGAGGAGAGAAAACCGACTATACACCGGCTTGGTATATGCGCCAGGCTGGTCGTTCTCAGAAAGAATATCGAGAAATAAAAGAGAAATATTCATTGTTTGAAATTACACGTCAACCTGAGTTGTGTGCGTATGTTACAAGATTACCTGTCGAACATTATGGGGTTGATGCAGCCATTTTGTATAAGGATATCATGTCACCATTACCCGCAATCGGTGTCGATGTTGAGATTAAGTCAGGGATTGGGCCAGTCATTGATAACCCGATTCGATCTCTAGCTGATGTCGAAAAACTAGGTACGATTGATCCGCAATCTGATGTGCCATACGTCTTAGAAACAATTCGGTTGTTGTCGGAGGAGCAATTAGATGTTCCTTTAATTGGGTTCAGTGGTGCACCATTTACGATTGCGAGTTATATGATTGAAGGTGGACCTTCGAAAAATTATCATAAAACCAAAGCAATGATGTATAGCGATCCGAAAACATGGTTTGCTTTAATGGACAAGTTAGCAGATATGACGATTGCTTATGTAACTGCACAAGTTCAATCTGGTGCAAAAGCAATTCAGATTTTCGATTCTTGGGTTGGTACGCTAAACGCGGCCGATTACCGTGAGTATATTAAACCAGTGATGCAGCGTATATTTAGTGAATTAAGAGTGCTTAACGTACCGCTTATTATCTTCGGCGTTGGTGCGAGGCATTTGATATTAGAATGGAATGATCTTCCTGTTGATGTGATCGGACTAGATTGGCGCATGTCGATTACCGAGGCCAGAGATTTGGGAATTTCCAAAACATTGCAAGGTAACCTAGACCCAGCTATTTTATTATCTGATTGGAAGACAATCGAATATCGTACGAAAGCAATTCTAGACGAAGGACAAATGCACGGTCCGCATGTGTTTAATTTAGGGCATGGCGTTACACCGGAAATCAATCCTGAAACATTGAAAAAATTAACACAATTAATTCACACATATTCAGGTTAGTCAATTTTCAAATTACATATTTCTGTCAATATCATAATAGTGATCTCTAGTTATCCGCATCCACACATAGTCGGATGCAGATGGCTGAATAAGGTATTTATGAAATTGACTCATTTGTGTTATGAAATGAGCTATATTAAATAAATAGAGAGGTGTTTGGGAAGTGGCTAAAAAAAAGGTTGGTTTACTCGTAATGGCTTACGGTACACCGTATAAAGAAGAAGACATTGAAAGGTACTATACAGATATTAGGCATGGTCGAAAGCCTACTCCAGAAATGCTACAAGATTTAACAGACCGCTACCGAGCAATTGGCGGCATTTCTCCACTTGCAGAGATTACCGAAAAACAAGCAAAAGCTCTTGAAGCAAAATTGAACGAGGTACAAGACGAAGTTGAATTTGTTCAATACCTAGGACTAAAACATATTGAACCGTTCATTGAAGATGCAGTACAACAGATGGTAGCAGATGGTATAGAAGAAGCGGTGTCAATTGTATTAGCTCCACACTATTCTACATTTAGCGTTAAGTCATACAACGGTCGCGCACAAAAAGAAGCAGAAAAGCTAGGCAACTTAACAATTACATCGGTGGAAAGCTGGTATGACGAACCAGGCTTTATTAAATATTGGTCCGATGCGATTGAGGCTATTTATGCAAATATGGATGAACAAGAGAAAAGCAAGGCTTGTCTCGTTGTTTCTGCCCATAGTTTACCAGAAAAAATCATTCAAAATGGTGACCCATATCCAGATCAATTAAAACGCACTGCTGAACTAATTAGTGAAGCAACTGGAATTACGAACTATGCAATTGGTTGGCAAAGTGAAGGCAACACACCAGACCCATGGCTTGGTCCAGATGTTCAGGACCTTACGAGGGAGTTGTATGAACAGAAAGGCTATCGTTCATTTGTGTACGCACCTGTAGGATTTGTAGCAGATCACTTAGAAGTACTTTTCGACAACGATTATGAATGTAAAGTTGTTTGTGATGAATTAGGAGCTAACTATCACCGTCCACCAATGCCGAATGCAGAGCCACAGTTCATTGCGACACTAAGTAAAGTAATCTTAAATAAATTTGAACATGTGAAAGTTTCATGACTAATGAAAAACAAATTGCTGTAATCGGTGGCGGAATTACAGGATTAACAGCTGCCTATTACTTGCAAAAGCAAATCGAAGAACAACAACTGCCCTATAAAGTAAAGTTAATTGAGGCGAGTGAACGCTTAGGTGGAAAAATTCGAACAGAGCGCAGAGATGGTTTTACGATTGAGCGTGGTCCGGATTCATTTCTTATCCGTAAAGAGTCAGCGGCACGATTGGCAAAAGCGGTTGGTTTAGAAGCAGACCTTGTTCGTAATGGAACGGGTCAATCGTATATCCTTGTGAATGGTAAGCTTCACAAAATACCGAGTGGTTCTTTCATGGGTATTCCTACGGAAGTAAAGCCGTTTTTATTTTCCAGTTTGTTTTCACCATTAGGAAAGCTGCGTGCGGCAGGTGACTTTTTCTTATCAAAGGGAAACCAAGTAGACGATCAGTCTTTAGGAAAATTTTTTCGCCGACGTTTCGGTGATGAGCTTGTGGAAAACTTGGTGGAACCGCTGCTCTCTGGCATTTATTCTGGAGATATTGATGACCTTAGTTTAATGGCCACTTTTCCAAACTTCTATCAATTAGAGCAACAATATGGAAGCCTAGTTAAAGGTTTGCAAGCAACAACGAAGAAGAAAACAAAAACGAAAGGCCCAAAACAAGGCATGTTCTATAGCTTAAGAAATGGTTTGGAGTCACTAGTGGAAGCAATTGAATCACAGCTAGCGGAAGATACTGTGGTAAAAGGTGTCTCTGTCGATCATGTGGAAAAGAAGGATGCGTATTACAATTTATTACTTGGCAATGGCGAAGTATATAAAGCAGACGCTGTGATTATGGCGACCCCATTTTTTGCTGTACCGCAAATACTGAGCCAATATTCTATCGTAGACCCATTGAAAGACATGAAGGCGACTTCTGTTGCGAATATCGCGATCGCATTTGATCAATCTGCAATTAAACAGGACATTGATGGGACAGGCTTTCTTGTGTCAAGAAACAGCGATTACCGGATTACAGCCTGTACGTGGACACATAAAAAATGGCCTGAAACAGCAGCACCAGAAGGAAAAGCTTTATTGCGTTGTTATTTAGGGCGTCCGGGTGATGAAGATGTTGTTCATTTAACCGATGAAGAAATTTTGGAAATTGCTTTACAAGATTTAAACAAGACAATGGCAATTACAGATAAACCATTGTTCTCCGTGATTACGCGCTGGGAAAATGCAATGCCACAATATTCTGTTGGACACAAACAACGTTTAGATACAATACGAGAAGCGATGAGTCAGGAGCTTCCAGGTGTTTATTTAGCCGGTTGTTCCTATAAGGGGATTGGCATACCAGATTGTATTGACCAAGGTGAAGCCGCTGTTGATCATGTACTAGAATATTTAAAATAACTTTAAGAACTGCACCCAATTGTCAGAGCACAATAATGTTGGAAGTGCAGTTTTTTGTATTTGTACGTGGTATGATAGAAGAAAATAGATGTTATATAAATCTAAGCTTCATGAACGATATTAGATATGACTGTATTATAACAAAAAAGAGTAGCTTAAAGATAAGCTACTCAGGGAACATATACATAATAGGCCGTGTTTTATTATAGTGCAGGGTGATCGCAATTATCGCATACATTGCTGTAACAATCGGCTTTTTCATCAATCATATTGCCGCATTTAGAACACTTTTTTGGGGGTAGATTTCGGAAAAATTCAACGATACTTAGCATGGTAATCCCTCCAACTTTTTATTGTTAATTCATTGTACTATAACAATATGCAACAATCAATAAAATGTTGTATAACAATTGAAAATTTTTAATGAAAGGATTGATAAAATGAAACTAACAATCATTGGATTTTGGGGTGCTTATCCAGAACAAGGAGCTGCCACTTCGTCTTATTTACTAGAAAAAGATGGCTTTACTTGTCTAATCGACTGTGGAAGTGGGGCTTTATCTCGATTACAAGCGTATAAACAGCCGAAGGAAATTGATGCAGTTGTGCTTTCCCATTATCATAATGATCATATTGCAGATGTTGGTGTGTTACAGTACAGTTGGCTCGTTCAAAATTCGTTAAATCAAACGGAAGATATTTTACCTATTTATGGACATGCCGAAGATGAGGAGGCATTTATAAAGCTAACACATAATTTTACAGAAGGAATTGCCTATGATCCTGAAGGTTCACTCGAAGTCGGCCCTTTTAACATCCAATTTATGAAAACCAATCATCCCGTAACATGCTATGCGATGCGCATCACTGATGGAGAAAAAACAATCGTATATACAGCTGATTCCAGCTATATACCGGAATTCATTCCGTTTAGTGAAAATGCAGATTTATTAATAACAGATTGTAATTTCTATGAAGATCAAGATGGCACCAAAGCTGGACATATGAACAGTAAAGAGGGTGCTGAAATCGCCAGTGCTGCTAAAGTGAAGCAGCTTATTTTGAGTCATCATCCGCACTTTGGCAATCGTAATGATTTACTAGAGCAAGCGAGCAAATATTTTAGTGGGAAGATTCAGTTGGCAGACGAAGGCTTAACATGGGAAATTTAGAATATAAGTTCCCATAATTGCCCTTGTTTTTAGTTTATCTTACAATAGATTTGGATGTACAAGTATAAAGGAGTGGGTAAGGTTGAAATTTATTGATAATGAAGGAATTACTGATCCACATATTAACCTGGCAATTGAGGAATATGTGTTAAATAACTTTGGCAAAGACGATACATATTTGTTGTTCTACATTAACGAGCCATCGATTATTATTGGTAGAAACCAAAACTCAATTGAAGAAATCAATACCGACTATGTGGATCAAAACGGTATTCATGTTGTTCGTCGTTTGTCCGGCGGAGGTGCAGTGTACCACGATCTTGGGAATTTAAACTTTAGTTTTATAACGAAAGATGATGGCGATAGCTTTCAAAACTTCGCTAAATTTACAAAGCCTGTTGTGGATGCATTAAATGAACTGGGAGTACCAGCGGAGTTAAAGGGAAGAAATGATCTTGTTGCCGATGGACGAAAAATCTCTGGTAATGCGATGTTTTCTACAAAAGGTGTAATGTTCAGTCATGGTACCTTAATGTATGATTCTGAAATTGAGAATGTAGTATCCGCTTTGAATGTGAAAATGGAAAAAATCCAATCCAAGGGTATTAAATCAATTCGAAGTAGAGTTGTTAATATTTCTGAATTTATGGACGAAAAACTACCGATGGATGAATTTAAGGCAACAATTTTGCGTTATATATTTGACGTGAAAGACATTGCCGATGTTCCACAGTATAAATTAACAGAACAAGATTGGGAGAATATCCATAAGCTTTCGAAGGAACGTTATCAACGTTGGGACTGGAATTATGGGAAGTCACCGCAATTTAACACCCAACAGTCGCATAAATTTGCAGGTGGTCTTGTTGATGTACGTTTAGATGTAAAAAAAGGTATGATTGAGAATTGTAAGATTTATGGCGATTTCTTCGGTATCGGAAACGTGAAGGATATTGAAGACCGTCTCGTTGGGGTTCGTTATGAGCGTCAGGCTATTGATGCTGCACTAGAGGACATTGAGATTCCGCATTATCTAGGAAAAATCTCCAAAGAAGAATTTGTAAGCTTGTTATACTGAGTTAATAATTTCATAATTACCGTACATAGTAAATGCACATCCGCATTTAGTTTGAAGACGGCTTAATCCAACTATGCGGATGTGAATTGTTGAAAGTCGTAATTATGAAATTGATTAATACTAATAAACTGTAAAATCCCTTGCCATAGCTGGTAAGGGATTTTATCTATCGTTTGTTTATTAATAGAACAGTTAATAAAGCGTACTTTAAGCAATATACATAGAAGTACAGTTCGTGTAAAGGGGATAAGAACATGAAAAAAGTGATGTTAGCTTATGTTATCTATTTACTAGCAATATGGAGTTATTTTTTATATTTTTACCCACTTGAAACATATTCGGATTCTACTTATGCTGCGCTTGCGCATGCGGTATTCTTTTCAAAGCTTCCGTTAGAGTGGATTTTGTTATACAGTCTCATAAAAAGTAATTGGGCGAGTGCGTGGATAGATCGAATTGAGCACTTTTCTAAAAAACAATGGCTCAATACACTCGTCTTTGCATTCGTGCTCGTAGTGGTATATGAAATCATTCAATTCCCGTTTAATTTTCTCTGGTATCAATTGTCCTTACAAGAAGGTACAAGCATCCAACCATTTGCAGACTGGATTGCCGAAAGGGGCCTCGATTTAGTGTTTTTTGGGCTGATGATGGCAGCTGGTATTTATGTTGTTCGACTATTACTAGCTAAATTTAAAACATATTGGTGGCTGTTCGCCTGGTTGCTAGCTTTACCAGTTGTGCTTTTCGTGATTTATGTACAACCTGTTTGGATTGATCCATTATATGAGGAATTTACACCAATGGAAGAAGGTCCGCTACGAACGAAGATTGAGGATGTTGCAGCAAATCTAGGTTTAGAGGATGCTACATTGCTTCAAGTAAACATGAGTGAAAAGGTGACCACATTTAACGCCTATGTTACAGGAATCATGGGTAATGCCCGGATAGTATTATGGGACACAACGTTGAATGGGATGAACGAGGATGAAATATTGTTTATTTTAGCACATGAAATTGGGCATTACGTGAAGCATCATGTATATATCGGCGTAGCAGGATATTTATTGTCTAGTTTCGTTTTACTATTTGTGACTGCGATTATTTTTCCGCGAGTATGGCTTAATTGGCACGGAAAGAAACGAGCACAAACCAGGTACGCTTTACGTTCCATCCCATTGTTGCTTTTAATACTTTCTATTCTTTTAACCGCTACCCAGCCGATTTCTTTATTTGTTTCTAGACAAATTGAATTGTCGGCAGATCGATATGCTATAGAAAATACAAAAGAGCTGCAGCCTGCTGTTGAGAGTTTCAGGCGATTAGCTATCCAATCTAAGAGTGATATAAATCCTATTTCATGGGTGAAATGGATGCGTTGGGGGCATCCAACGATTAAAGAGAGAATACAATTAGTGGAAAAAGAAATCGAAAAACGTGAAACAAAAGCCACCTCTTCCTCGTAGGTAATAGTAGAGGTGATTAGATATGATTGAGCAGTTAAATAAGGAATTAATGGATGAAAAAGAAAAGCAGTTAGAACTAACCAAGTTAAAGCGCCAAAAGGATAATCTAATGCGTCACGTAAAAGTACTCGAAGAAAAAGAAGGTCGCTACAAAAGACGATTAGACGAAGAGAAAGTTGATGTAGAGAAATTAGAAAGTATTAGTTTAACAGGCATGTTCCTAACGATTGCTGGAAAAAAGGAAGAAAGGCTGCAGGAAGAAAAGCAAGAGATGTTACAAGCCCAATTGAAATGGCAGGAAGCTAAAGACACAGTGAAAGAAATGGAACAGGAAGTAACTGTACTTATTAACAAGATTCGTAAACTTGGTGATCCGGAGAGAGCGTATCAAGCACTATTAGAAAAAAAGCAGCAATACTTGTTATCCCATGATGACCAAGACGGAAAACGTGCTTTTGAGTTAACCGAACAAATCGCAGAATTAAAATCGGATTCGAATGAAATTCAAGAAGCATTAGATGCAGGTACCAGAGCACTACGAGCACTTTCTAGCGCAAAGGATTCACTAAATAGTGCGTCTAACTGGGGGACGCTAGATATGCTTGGTGGTGGAATGATTACGACTGCAGTAAAGCATAGTAAAATCGATGACGCTAAAGGCCAAATTCACTATGCACAATCACACCTGAGAAAATTTGCTGATGAACTTGATGATATCGGGGAGACACTAGCTGTTAATCTTTCTATATCAGGTGGTCTTACCTTTGCGGATTACTTTTTTGATGGTTTAATTACCGATTGGTTCGTTCAAGGCAAAATCAATGATTCAAGCCATCAAGTAGATCAAATGTATCGTGAAACGAGCACGGCATTAAGTAAATTAAGAGAATT
This sequence comes from Radiobacillus sp. PE A8.2, assembly GCF_045635475.1. Lineage (NCBI taxonomy): Bacteria > Bacillati > Bacillota > Bacilli > Caryophanales > Bacillaceae > Radiobacillus > Radiobacillus sp. PE A8.2. The sequence continues at coordinate 26,725 of NZ_JBJGXI010000037.1, forward strand.
ACAGACGAAAACGAAACAGGCAATTGGACGATTAGAGCAAGAGTGGAGAACTTCGTTGGAAGCAGCCGATTTAGATTAAGTATGGAGGTGCAGTGGATATTCCCCCTGCACCTCTTCTGTTTTTGCAAACGCTAGTCTGGTTTTTGGGAGGTAATTAAATACTCTTCATTAGTGATATAATATTCTCTATTTGGTCTGTAGTCGATTAAACGCAACTTTTCTAATTTGTGAAGACTTACTTTTTTGTATGGATCAGCCTCTATCACAGGGAGTTCATCTGTTTGTTTCATATAATTATCAACAGCTTTTTGAACCATATCAACCTCTAATGCAAGCTGTTGTTCGTGCTCTTCAAAAACCTCATACGTTTCCTTGGACATGTAGTAGGTTTGCTTTGGCTTGGCTTTTAGAATAGGGGCCAACAAATCGTAATCAATGGATAAATCATCTTTTGAAATTACACTCAAGGGCACTTTATCAGGTAATCGACTACTATATTCTTGGATAGCCTTTCTAATTTGTTGCTTGGAAATATCCTTTGTTGGATAGGAATGTTCTTGGTGTGATTCGCTCTGTTTCTTTCTAAAAAAACCCAAAAGTATAATCTCCTTTCAAAATTATGTATTGTAGTTTGGTATGTTTAGGTATCTTCATTATAACAAATTAAGACAATTTTGGTGCCAAGCCTTTATTTTTACCACATTTCGACGGTTTATAATAGTAAAATCATAGCAAATTAAACAATTTTTTGTAAAATTTTTATTTTTACTACCAATTTTTGTAGTTATTTGGTAAATTGGTATTAGGTCCTTTTTTCCATAGATGGAAAGGAAGGAAAAATATGAAAAAGGATTATGAAATAAATTTAGAAACAATGGCTGTGCTTGCAAAGGAGGTAGATGGAAGCTATGTAGCACAGATATTAGAAGATGATGAGAGTTATTACGTACACCACGTTACTAGAAAAGTAATAGATTCTGCCTGTAGATTTTTCGGAAGCAGCCTTAAGGGCAGGCAGGACGGGACAAAAACTGTATGTGGTATATCACACAAAGCACCTATATCCATTGCCCCTTCCGGTGGGATGTATTTCTTTCCCACAACTTCACCTCAGAACCCCAAGTGCTCTTGGATAGCACACTCGCATGTGGAGAGTATTATTAAATCCTCTAATGAGAAAACACAAGTCACCTTTGTAAACGGTGTATCAATTTTACTAGATGTCTCTTTTGGTTCCTTATCAAATCAATTGCGCAGAACTGCTCAATATCGGTATATTTTAGAAAATCGCCTTAATGATTTGTAAAAAACATAACATTTTTAATCTGAATCAAAATCTTAGTTTAAATTTATGTTAACAAAAAATATTTTACTATGTGAAGTAAAGGGCCTATTTCAATAAAGGTATATATGTAGTTGTTATTATGGTTAATTAATAGGAATAATGGAAACAATATAATTAGCAATAAAAGGACGAATACCATATATTTCTCAGTCAGCAAGAAAGGGGCCTCAATATGGAGTCTAGTCTTACTAATTATTTGTTGGAGCATTCCTTCATAAGTATAGTTATGGTTGTTGTTGTGATTTTTATTGTCGTTGGAATTATCAAATCACTCTTTCGAATCGCTATAGTCTTATCGGCTATAGGTCTAGTATTAGTGACATTTTTTGGCTTTCAACCTGATCAACTCCTTAATCAAGGAAAGGATCTTACAAATAGTAGTTCGTGGTTGGAGAGTAATATTGCAACAGGGCTCCTTAATCAATTACAAGACGGTGGCTTCCTTTTAAAAAGTGAGAATGGAGATACCATTATTGAAATAGACGCATTAGGGGTTAGTTATAACTTGAATGATTTATTATCGGAATTAGGTACAGATGAGCCAAATGATAGTGAAAATACCATTATTAAACAATAGAGCGCTGCCTGCAGTGCTCTATTGTGTTCTAATCATTTCCGATGGGGAAGGGTGTAGTTGATGAGATTTTCCCGCCTTTTGCATTAATTCGTAGAGAATCATTTCTACATTTTTTCGAATCGTAGGGTTAAAGTAATTTCGCTTCTCTTCTCTTCCTTTACATAAGAAAAGAAACGATGAGAAGGAGTCATTTTTATTCAAAGACACGACTTGCATTTGATTATCAAACATGTGTTTTCGTAATTGTTTGCGTTCAGCAATAGCAACATGCTCCATCTTATTTAAAAGTGCAAGGTAAGGTTCTTTTATTTTGAATTGCCCTTGTTGAATGCTATGTTCATCTTTTTGAATAACAATAATAGCCATAGAAAGGAATAAAAAACGAACCCCAATTTCTAATTCCTCTTTGTTGAGATACCGCATAGGTGATTCCTCCTGTGTGGAACGTATGTTCTATTATACCGCAAATATATGATAAGATGAATCAAAATATGCTTTTATTAGATAGGAAATACTTAACAAATAAATAATAGTTAAAAGTAGGAAATTTAACGTGTTTACTTTAAAATGAAGTGAGGAAAATAAAAATATAGTACTAGCTGTTACTTACAAAACGGTGTAACGTAATGTGTGCGTCTAGATAGATTATATGCCTGTAAGGGGATTTAAATTATGTATATATTCGACATCGATATGTCAGAAATTAGAGATATGATCGAGGACAATCGATTTGATGATTTCATTGTGCAATTACTTCAAACATATGAGAGCTGGGGACCGTTACCAGGAATACTTTTGCCATTTCTTGAAGCGTTTCTATCCTTTTTACCATTATTCGTATTTGTTGTGACTAACGCAGCGGCTTATGGGTTGTTCAAAGGTTTTTTACTATCATGGATTGGTGCTAGCGCAGGAGCTATGTGTGTATTTCTGTTAGTTCGGAAACTGGGAGAGATCCGACTCTTTAAATGGATTAAAAGAAACAAGCAAGTGATTAAAATAACATCTTGGCTAGAAAAACATGGATTTGGTCCGCTCTTTTTTTTAATGGCGTTTCCATTCTCACCATCAGCAATTGTGAATTTTGTTGCTGCTTTATCACAGATTAAGTTTCAGCAATTCGCACTAGCTGTCATTCTCGGTAAAGCAATCATGATTTTCTCAGTTTCTTTCGTAGGAGACAGCATTGCATCATTCGCGCAGAACCCCCTCAAAACAATTCTAGTTGGGATTGGAATTGTCTTGTTTTGGTTGTTTGGAAAGTATATGGAGCGACGATTGCAAAAAAGGGCTCGTTTAAGTGAAAATGTACAAGATGAATAGGGTTAAGATATTTCCTTCAAGGGTAGAATATAGTTATATTGGAGAACCTTTGGAGGAAAAGAGTATGAAAAAAAAGACATTTTGGACAATTGTCCGAACAATAGTGATCGCTGTTATTATAGCGGTATTTTTTCGCTCTTATTTATTTGCAAGCTATGTAGTCGATGGAAAATCAATGGAACCAACTTTACATGATGGCGATCTATTGATGGTAAACAAAGTGGTTTATGATTGGCATGACATTAACAGGTTTGATGTTATTGTATTTCACGCCAATGATGAAGAAGATTATGTCAAAAGAGTGATTGGTTTACCAGGAGACCATATTGAATTTAAAGATGATTCTTTGTATGTAAACGCTATCAAAATAAACGAAACCTATTTAGAGCCATTGAAAGCCACAGCAAGAAACCAAATTACGGAGGATTTTTCCCTTGAAGAAAAAACGGGTACTACAATTGTGCCAGAGGGAAAATTATTCGTTATGGGTGATAACCGTAAAGACAGTTATGATAGTCGCTATTTTGGATTTATTGAAACTGATACAGTTGTTGGCAAGGTTGATATCATTTATTGGCCAATGTCACAATTGGCGTTTAGTTTAACGAAATAAATAAGGTTGAATTCAAATTACTAACAAAGAACGCGTGAATTTCATTTCATCCACGCGTTCTTTGTTAGTGCGCAATATAGCTGGAATGCGTCGTAGTGCTTAGGTATTCACTTATCATACATGTGCACCGCTCCGTCCCTCCACTTTGCTTTCCGCGGGGGGCTAGTGAGCCTCCTCGCGCTTTCGCGCTGCGGGGTCTCACTTACGCCGCTAGTCCCGCAGGAGTCAAAGTGGAGGGCCTACGCTTCATAAAAGATGCGTAACAGAAAACTACCCTAAGCTGTGGAAAAATACGCCACTCCAGCGGGAAAGGAACAGTCTGAAGACCCTGCAGAGAGCGCTCTTTGCGATCGAGGAGGAGTAGAGCGTTCCCCGCGGAAAGGGCGTATTTTTCCGCAGCGCTGGATTAGCAATCTCTACTACGTCGCATTTTACTTCAAATATGAATTAAAAAGCAACAACGTTTACGAGAAGAGTCTTGGTTAAAGTGGCAAGCGGATAAGAAGTAGCTCATTCTGCATATGATCGTACGATATTTTCTTATCCTTTAATCACTAGGAAGTAGCCGCGCGAACAGGGATAATAGTATGAATAAGGTGCAAATCAAAACGAGTACATGTGGAAATGATACATAAGCAGCAAATGTAGAACCAAAACTCGCACCGATTAGGAGCATGAATGAATAGATCGCAACAGCTATCGCTCTTCCTACAGGTGCGTGTTTACCTACGAGTAAGACGACCAATGGAATAGTTAATGATGTGGAGGCAATCATTGCAAGTGAAGATACAAGCACTGTTACCACGTTAAGTACTACTATTGCAGGTGAAAAACCAACTACCATTAGGCCAAATTGAAAAAGCATGACCTTTTTCGCTCCAAATCGTTCGATTAGACGGCTAGCAAAAAATGCTGGTACAATGCCTAATAAGCTAATTATCCGAAATGCTTGCACGGAAAAGGGAAATGTTCGCCACGCTTCATAAATATATATTTCAAAGGAACCATAAAATAGCATAACCGTAAACAATAGGAAAACGGCAATTGTGTAGAGCTTTCGCAATGTTTGATGGCGAAAACATGATAAAATAGTAGACAGCCATTGATTATTCAAAGAAGAATGGTTAACTGTAGGCTGTAACGTCCAAGACAGTAAAATGAAACACAATAGGTAGGAGCAGCCAAATGCAATAAACACAGCTTGATACGAATAAAGAGAGGCAAAAAAAACAGACACAATCTGTCCAAAAACACCGGCAAACAAAAAGCCGGTATTTATCATGGCAATTACACAGGAATGTAGCTTTCCTTGAAAAATAATAAGGCAGTAGCTAAACGTAACAGGCGCAAAGCTAGCAGCAAAAAAGCCTTGAAATATACGCAGTATAATCACATGTTCCAAAGAGCTTACTGAAGAGAGTAGCCATGTTACTATGCACAACATCCCCATCCCGCTTAATAAAATTGTGCGATGAGGAAATTTTTCTGCTAAACTACCAAATACGAGCAAACCAAATGCATAAAATAAAACAAATAACGTACTAGATAAAGAGACATAGGCGATCGATGTTTCATGCAAGCTTGCCAGTGCTGGTTGCAGTGGAATCATCACATAAATGCTACTTGCAATGAATATCGAACAAATAATAAGTGTACAAGCGGTAAATGCTTTGTTATACATGCCATCACCTTACTTTACTTGAACTAGGCTAATGTAGTCTATGTACGGAAACGAAAGATGTGCAGCAAGAAGGAGAGGATCATATGGGGATTCGTTTTTTAATTGGAAAAGCTGGATCAAAGCGAAGTGAAACGGTGCTGGAGGAAATTGAAGCGAAATTACTGGAAAACCCACAAGGCCCGCCAATACTTTATATCGTCCCAGACCAAATGACGTTTCAGCAGGAATATGCACTACTTAACAGAGATAAGCTAACTGGAACTATTCGAGCCCAAGTATTTAGTTTTTCTCGACTAACGTGGCGCGTATTACAAGAAACTGGCGGAGGTACAAAAAAGTTTATTAGCTCGACAGGTATACAAATGCTGCTCCGCAAAATTACAGAAGAACGTAAGTCGGATTGGAATGTTTTTCAGAAGGCAATTGAGAAGCAAGGATTTATGGAACAATTGGAACACATGATTACAGAATTTAAAAGATACCGTATTTCCCCGGAAATGATTGCAGAGCAAATTGCTGAAATTGATCGCTATACGCATCAGTATTCCGGTGAGGTGACACTTAAAAACAAATTAGAGGATTTGGGCTATATATATAATCGTTTAGTTGAATCATTAGCTGGTCATTATATCGATAGTGAGGATCAACTGCAGTTGTTGGCGGACCGCTTACAAGATGCAGCATTTCTCGATGATGCAGAAGTGTACTTGGATGGGTTTCACCGTTTTACGCCGCAAGAACTGTTTGTTGTTGAGAGATTACTAGATAAGGCCGAGCATATAACGGTGACCCTTACAATGGATGAGCCAAGCGATACAGTTACAGAGCTTGATTTATTTAGTCAAACGAAACAAACATATGAAGCGATTTGTGAAATAGCTAAAGCAAATGGTCACGTTGTTGATGTCCAAGTTTTAGACGAGCAAGAAGGTGTATTTGCTGACCGTCCGTATTTTGCCCATTTGGAAAAATATTTTGATGTTCGACCTGCACCTGCGTTTGAGGGCAATGTACCAATTCAACTTGCCCAAGCGGTACATCCGAGAGCAGAAGTGGAAGGGGTAGCGCAAGAAATTCTTCGATTAATACGTGAACAAAATTATCGCTTTAAAGATATGGCAATTTTAATGCGTCAATCAGATGTATACCATGATTTAATTGATACTGTTTTTCGTGATTATGGTATACCAGTTTTTATTGACGAGAAACGGACAATGCTGAACCATCCGCTCGTTGAATTAGTGCGATCGTTACTTGATATGATAGAAGGAAACTGGCGGTATGAAGCTGTTTTTCGTGTATTGAAAACAGGCTTGATACCAGTTCGCGATCGTGATTATCCATTAAATGAGGATGCGATTGATGAATTAGAAAATTATGTGTTAGAGTACGGCATTCGCGGTAGGAATCGCTGGTGTAGTGACAAGCCGTGGATATTTCAACGATTCCGTGGCTTTGATAAAGGAGCACAAACAGATCAAGAAAAGCAAGCACAAAAGCGAATTAATCGATATCGGAAGCAGGTTATGCTTGCACTTCAAACGGTTGATGAAGGACTAAGGGCGGCAAATACGATACAAGAAAAAGCGGTTGTCTTATTTCAATGGCTGGAATCGCTTGGTGTCCCGCAACAATTGGAGCAAGTGCGTGATCAACTCGATAACAAGGGCTATACCGAGCAGGGCAGGGAGCAAGAACAAGTTTGGGATGCAATTATGCAATTGCTAGATGAAATGGTAGAAATCGTAGGCGAGGAAAAAATGTCACTTCAATTATTCAGAAGTACGATTGAAACAGGGTTGGAGTCATTAAAATTCGCTCATGTTCCACCTAGCATGGACCATGTTGTTGTTGGAACAATTGACCGTTCAAGAGTGACTGGTGTGAAGTGTGGTTTTCTACTCGGTGTTAACGAAGGCGTTTGGCCGATGAAGCCAGCCGCAGACGGTATGATTAGTGAAGAGGAACGTGAACTACTTGCAACACACGGTTTAAAATTAGCAGATGGTAGTAAGCGTCAGTTACTTGATGATTGGTTTTATATTTATCTTGCCTTGACTGTTGCCAAGGATCGTTTATGGATTAGTTATCCGTTAAGTGATGCGGAAGGAAAATCAAAAGCGGCATCGCAATTAATACGTCGTATAGCTGATTTATTTCCAGCTTGTCGTGATCCATTGTTATTACAAGATGCCGATGAACTCGTAGATGCAGACCGATTTATTAGTACACCTGTGAAAACTCGTGCAGCATTAACTGCGCAGCTAGCGAGAACAAGACGCGGATATCCGATAAATGATATTTGGTGGGAAGTTTATAATTGGTATGTCACACATGAACAGAAACATGGGACGACCAACCGGATTCTTAAAAGTTTATTTTATAAAAATGAGCCAGTGCATCTTTCTAAAGAAACGACGGCTGAGCTGTACCCTGATGTTGTTCAAGCTAGTGTATCTCGATTAGAGACGTATTACCGCTGTTCTTATCAACACTTTGCAAACTATAGTCTAGGCTTGGAAAATCGCCGCATGTTCTCATTAGATGCTCCCGATATTGGTCAGCTATTCCACGAGGCATTGAAAAAAATTACCGAATGGATTCAAGCGGAGGGGCGGAATTTTGCTGATATTCAAAAAGATGAAGCGATTCATTATGCAAAGCGTGCGGTCCAAAATTTAGCGCCAATATTACAACATCAAATATTACACAGTTCTAACCGTTATCAATATATCCAACAAAAGCTGGAACAAGTCATTGCCAGAGCCGCGTATGTTTTAAGTGAACAATCACGCCAAAGTAGTTTTTCTCCCGTAGGATTGGAAGTAGCATTTGGCCCGAATCAGCCGATTCCACCAATTGAACTACAACTTCCTAACGGCTTTAATATTTTATTGCGTGGCCGAATTGATCGTGTAGACCGGGCGGTGAATGAAGAAGAACTATATTTGCGGATTGTCGACTATAAATCTAGCGCAAAAGGGTTAAACCTATCTGAAGTATATTATGGTATAGCACTACAAATGCTTGCCTACTTGGATGTTGTGCTTTCTCATTCGGAAAGTTGGTTAGGGAAAAAAGCATCACCAGCAGGCGTGTTGTATTTCCACGTCCACAATCCGATGATCTCAGGAAAACAGCGCATCGATGACGACACGGTAGAAAAAGAGATTTTTAAACGATTCAAGATGCAGGGCTTACTTGTTGAAAATGAACGAATTGTGAAAATGATGGACACATCTTTAGATACTGGAATGAGCAGTGTCATACCTGCAGGTTTAAAAAATGATGGACAGTTCCGAAAAGGATCGCATACAGCAAGCACGGAAACCTTCGGACAACTACAAGGTTATATTCGAGAATTGATGATGGGTGCTGGTATGGATATTACGAATGGTGGTATTCATTTGAATCCATATCAACAAGAGCAGAAAACAGCTTGTACACATTGCGATTTCAGATCCGTTTGTCAGTTCGATCCGACTTTAGCTGAAAATAACTACCGTCGACTACAACAGTTGAAAGACGAAGACATTATCCGAGCAATCATGAGAAAGGAGGAGCGCTAATGCCACAGTGGACAGAACAACAAGAGCAAGCTATTTATACGAGTGGCAGTGACATATTAGTTGCAGCAGCTGCTGGTTCAGGGAAAACTGCAGTGCTTGTAGAGCGCATCATTCAAAAACTTTTGAATCGTGACAATCCCGTTGACATTGATGCATTATTGGTTGTGACGTTTACGAATGCAGCAGCACAAGAAATGCGAAATCGAGTAGCGGAAGCGCTAGAGAAAGCATTAGAACAAAACCCAACATCCACCCATTTGAAAAAGCAATTGTCACTATTGCAGCGGGCATCGATATCTACGCTCCACTCTTTTTGCATGGATTTGATGCGTCGTTATGCCTACTTGATCGACATTGATCCAAGCTTTCGAATTGCGGATAGCATGGAAGCAGATTTGATTCGCCAGGAGGTGCTCGAGGAGTTATTCGAGGACTGGTATGGTAGAGAAGGAAAAGAGCAACAAGCATTTTTTGATGTGGTGGATCGCTTTTCCGGTGATCGCAGTGATTTAGAAGTCGAGGAATTGATTTTACAGTTGTATAATTTTTCGATGCAAAACCCATGGCCAGAGCAGTGGTTAGATGCAATGACAGCGATGTATGATGTGGATGAAAATGTAACAGAAGATAACATCCCTTGGCTGACGTTACTTAAACAGGAAGTTGCTAGTCAATTGGATGCAATGCAACATGAAGCAACAGTTGCCTTAGGACTAACAAGAGAAAGCGACGGTCCTTATCATTATGCCGAGGCGATTGATGCTGATATTGCTTTAATCAAAGAGGCTAAAGCTAAGCTACAGCTATCTTGGGATGATGTTCAGCCTGTTTTTGTTTCAGCAAAATTTCAAGCACTTTCTAGAAAAAAAGCAGCGTGTGATGAAAGTAAAAAGGACCGTGTGAAGAGTTTACGAGATAATTATAAAAAAAGATGGAAAAAGCTGTCTGAGGACTGGTTTTCACGACCATTAAGCTCTTACTTATCTGACATGCAAACACTCCGTCCAACAATAGAGCAACTAGCAATCTTAGTGAAACAATTTAAACAAAAGTACAGTCAGCTAAAAAAAGAAAAAGCACTCGTTGATTTTGCCGATTTAGAGCACTTCACATTACAAATATTGTTAGATGAACGTTCAGATAAACAAGCGATACCATCGAAAGTAGCTAAAGATTTACAGTCAAAATTTGCAGAAGTGCTTGTCGATGAATACCAGGATACCAATCTTGTTCAAGAAACATTGCTAACGATGATTACAGATCGTGACGGGACTGGCAATATGTTTATGGTAGGAGATGTAAAACAAAGTATTTATCGTTTTCGTCATGCAGAGCCTACCTTGTTTCTAAACAAGTATAAACAGTTTGCCAATCCTGAACATCCAGCGAAACGAATTGATTTAGCACGTAACTTCCGTAGTCGACCGCAAGTACTATCGGCAACAAATTATATTTTCCGTCAGCTTTTAAATGAAGAAGTTGGTGAAATGAATTACGATGCCGATGCTGAACTGATTTACGCAAATAAAATTTATGATGAGCTTACGCTAAATGATACGGATACAGAACTGATGATTATAGACCGGGAAGCCCAAGAAGAACAAGAAATCCAACCAGAAGCAACGGAAGATGTACAAGATTTAGAAAAGGCTCAATTAGAAGCACGTGCATACGCAGAAATGATAAAAAAATGGATTGGCCATGAAGATGCTATGCCGATGCAAGTGGTAGATAAGACAACCAACACACAACGAGATATTCATTATCGTGATATCGTAATTCTGATGAGATCGATGACTTGGGCACCAACGATTACAGAGGAACTAAAGCAGCAAGGAATCCCTGTTTATGCTGAGCTTTCAACTGGATATTTTGAGGCAATCGAAATAAAAATCTTAATAAGTCTATTAAAAGTAATTGATAATCCGAAACAGGATATTCCGCTAGCGTCTGTGTTAAGATCACCAATCGTCGGCTTGAATGAAGATGATTTGGCGCAAATTCGTCTCGCTAAAAAGCGTGTGCCTTATTATGATGCGTTGAATACTTTTCTTAGCCAAACAACAAACGAGGCTAAAGCAAAACCGCTCAAGCAATTTTTGTCGCAATTAAAAGAGTGGCGTATTCGAGCGCGACAAGGTTCGTTATCCGATTTGATTTGGCAAATTTACCGAGAAACTGGATATTATGATTTTGTTGGTGGCATTCCAGGTGGACGTCAACGGCAAGCTAACTTGCGGGCTTTATATGACCGTGCTAGAAACTATGAATCTACCTCTTTCCGTGGACTATTTCGCTTTCTTCGCTTTATGGAGCGAATGGAAGAGCGTGGTGACGATTTAGGTGAAGCACGTGCGCTTGGAGAGCAGGAAGATGTAGTCCGGATCATGACCATTCATAAAAGTAAAGGGTTGGAGTTCCCAGCCGTTATATTAGGTGCGATGGATAAACAATTTAATCAACAAGACCTCAGACAAAAATATTTGCTGCACAAGGATCTCGGTTTCGGCAGTAAATATATCGACCCAGTAAAAAGAATTATGTATCCGACATTAGCGTATCACGCTTTAAAGGTGCAGATGCAGCGAGAGCTTTGGGCAGAGGAAATGCGCGTGTTATACGTAGCGCTTACTCGTGCTAAAGAAAAATTAGTTATGGTTGCAAATGTTGCTTCCTTTGAGAAAAAACAAGAAAGATGGTTGGAAGTTGTTGATCATCCAAACTGGGTGTTACCACCGCATTTCAGATTAGAGTCAAAGAGCTATCTTGATTGGGTAGGCCCCGCTCTAATCCGCCATAATCATAATCAACAGTTACGTTATGTAGATGTAAATGTACAAGTTCCAGAAGAAATTCGAAATGACTCATCTCAATGGGACGTACAGCTTGTTCACGGAAGTAGGTTTACCAATCTACCTGAACCAGAAGTGCCGTCAACGGTCAACTTGGAAAATTCAATTAACGACTGGAAACAGGTGGAGCTTGATACCAACCACTTAACTGAAAAAGTAGAATCTCGCCTTTCCTTCCGTTACCCATACGAACAATCATCGATGTACCGGGCGAAGCAAACAGTGACCGAAATCAAGCGACAACGTGAAGTCAAAGATGAATATAGCAGTGACCAGTTGGTCCAACCTTACCAAGCGCCAATTATTAGAAGACCAAGATTTATGCAAAAACAAAAAACACTTACGGCATCTGAAAAGGGTAGTGCAATGCATACCGTTATGCAGCACTTACCATTAACAACCATGTGGAACGCTGATGAGTTAAAAGAATTCGTAGCCAGTCTTGTTACGAAGGAAGTATTAACGATGGAAGAAGCCGATGCGATTGATATTTCAGCCATTGAACGCTTCTTCGCGACACCGATTGCCGAGGAAATAATTAATGCTGAAGAAATTCATCGAGAAGTACCATTTAGCTTTGTCTTGGATGCAAAAGACGTGTATAACGTTTGGCAGGACGGCACTAATGAGGGTGTATTAATACAAGGTGTCGTCGATTGTTTGATAAAAGACGATGATGGCTGGATCTTAGTTGATTATAAAACCGATACGATTGCAGATACCGTAACTCCCGAATCGGCTAAAAAGTTGAAGGAGCGGTATCAAGTGCAATTGGATTTATATAGTAAGGCACTTGAAGGTATTTGGAAGCAACCGATCAAGCAAAAGTACTTGTACTTCTTTGATCAGGCGCTGCTTATTGAAGTGTAAAATGTAAAAGCAGTTACGCTATTTATGCCAACGGTTTTACTTCAGTGGTGCAAACAAGACATTCACAAACAAAAATCGCAGTGGAATTCACCATAGAATGCACTGCGATTTTTTTATTGCTACATAATGAATTTCGAACTTTTTGTAAGCAAATAGCAATTTACATCCAACTCCACAGATATGGGAATTAAATATTTTGTCTTGTGAATCCCTATGAAAAACAAAAGTAATTGGAAATTTATGTTAAGATTATAATAGAGATTATATAGATATTGTGAGGGTTTTCACTTAAACTAACGGGCAGTAATCATCAATAAGGAAATTGTTCTGTTATTCGATTGTATTATTATTTTTAGAGGAGGTTTTAAATGGATTGGTTATGGGCGTGGTTCGCATTTTCTCTTGCTGCTGGGGCGTTTTATAACTCCTATGAAGTAAAAAAAGAAAATAAAAAGTTAAGAGAAAGAATTGAAGAATTAGAGGAAGAAGTATATAAATAATTCAATTAACGGGTGCTTTAGCTGTGCGAAATGTTTCTAGTTTAAATGGAGGATGGTCACATCTCTCTAGTAAAGGCTAGACAGTCCCTTTTGGAACTGAAGGATTATATCGAAGAATCAAATGAAGAAGTAACGCTCGGAAGGGTTCTCTCTTAGTCGATTAGCACTAGAATTAGTAAAAATGATAGTGTTAAGAGCTCGGTGAAAAGGCGTAAGAATTTACCGTAACAGTGTAGTCTAGCTGACGAAAGCCTACCCGCGGGGGTGGTGTAAATCATGATGCTTGAGTTGAATGAATATGGTGAGAACGCAAAACAACCTATAAGAAAAGGTTACACTGACAAACTTCTGAATGTACGGGTCTAAACGCGCGATACACAGAAATGTGTATATCACCTAATTGTGAGGTTAGTAGTGGATGAGTAAGACTAACTAATATGAAAGTCCATGATATGCTATAGGCATATGAACGACTAACAGGCTTACAGGAAGCACCTAAGTTCATTCTATAATAGATATAATTCAACGTTGTAAGCTGATAACGTGGAGAGCTTACTCTTAATGAAACGTTGAGAAGGAAAACACTAGTGAAATTAACTACTGTATAACTTCTCTTAATATCAGTGAAAGTGGTGGTACAGTACCAATGAAATGTCTAATCAACATGGAGGGATAGCCACTAGACTAATGAAGAATCATTCAACCATGTATGGCAGTTCTTTATCAATTAACAAGGTTCTTGTGAGACTAATAGAGGTTCAACTCCCAAGGGAGTCACCGACTTGTTGAAACGGAAGAAACTGAGACACAGCGAGTATTATGATATGCAACATTGCTTTGATAATTTATATGCTCAAAGTGTCAATGGTCAAAATTTCTATGACTTAATGAAACTGATTAGTTCTAACGAAAATATTCGTCTTGCGTATCGAAACATAAAGAGAAATACTGGGAGTAAAACGGCAGGGACAAATAAGTTAACGATTGATGATATTAAAGACTTGTCGGTAGAGAAAGTAATTGAGCACGTTCAAAATATGTTCCAATCATATGAACCAGAAAGCGTTCGACGTGTTTTTATTGATAAAGGAAATGGCAAAGTAAGACCATTAGGAATCCCAACAATATGGGACAGAATTGTCCAACAATGTATCTTACAAGTATTAGAACCTATTTGTGAGGCTAAATTTCATAAACATAGTTATGGCTTCAGACCAAACAGAAGCACTCACCATGCCAAAGCGAGATTAGAATCGCTTATTAACATGGTAGGTCTCTATCATTGTATAGATGTAGACATAAAAGGATTTTTTGATAACGTTCATCATAGTAAATTACTTAAACAAATATGGGCACTTGGAATTAAAGATAAAGCTTTACTCTCTATCATATCAAAGTTGCTAAAAGCAGAAATCGAAGGAGAAGGTGTACCAACAAAAGGAACCCCGCAAGGCGGTATCCTCTCACCACTACTATCGAACATTGTATTAAATGAGCTTGATTGGTGGGTAAGTAAGCAATGGGAAACTTTTCAAAGCAACCATGAATATAAACATAATGGAAGCAAAGTAAAAGCACTCAAAAAATCAAACTTAAAAGAATGCTACATTGTTAGGTATGCAGATGATTTTAAGGTATTATGCCGAACTAGGTCACAAGCAATTAAGATGAATTATGCCATTAAAGACTTTCTCAATACTAGACTACACCTTGAAACAAGTGAAGAAAAATCAAAAGTCATAAACTTGAAGAAAAATTCGTCAGAATTCTTAGGGTTCTCCTTCAAAGCTATAAGGAAAGGGAAAACTAGGTTCGGGTATGTTGCCCAATCGAATATGACGAAGAAAGCTAAGTCCAACGCACTCATTAAAATAAAAGATTCTATAAAAGCAATTCAGAAAAAACCATGCAACGAAACAGTATGGCATTACAATACTGTTGTAATGGGGATTCAAAATTACTATGCACCAGCAACTGAAATCATGAAAAATTTAAGTGAGTTGAACTCCCATCTTAACAAGACACTATACAATCGATTAAAGAACCTTAGAAAAGAAGCGAAGTTTACTGACATGTCCAATACATTACAAAAACGCTATAAAGGAAGTAAGTCAAGACTGTATAAAATACAGAACATGGTATTTGTCCCTATTTATGCCCAACGGCATAAAACAAACCTATGTTTTTCACAAGATATCTGTAATTATACGGTAAAAGGAAGAGACAAAATACACCATAATCTTAAAGCGATTGATAAAAATGTTTTAGCTCATGTCATGAAAAACTTTATTTCCAATCGAACGATTGAGTATAACGATAACCGCATAAGTAAGTTTATAGCCCAATATGGAAAATGTGCCGTAACAGGTATTGAGCTTGGGAAACATGATTGGCATTGTCATCATAAAAGCCCGTATCATCTCTCAAGAGATGACACGTACTCAAATTTGACTGTGCTACACGAACCTGTTCACCGGCTGATACACTTAAAAGACCATGAGAAAATTAAAAATCTAATCATGGTTTTGGAGCTGAATAAAAAGCAAATTCATAAGGTAAATGAACTACGAAAATTATGCAGAAATGACTTAATCATAAATTAGAATAAAAACAGCTTCACTTCAAAATACATAGAATTGAATGAATTGGATTAGTTGGAACGCCGTATGCGGTGAAAGTCGCACGTACGGTGTGAACAGGGGGAAAAGGGAGCGATAACTTCAAACCCTTACCTATCTGTATTAAAAAGCTGTTACTGCCGTTGTTGCGCTAACGTAGCAGGATAGCGAAATAAGAGCTAATTATCATAGCTGTATATGTAGTCAATTAAAAAGGAGAAATCCCGTAATATGTTTAATTTTTTAAACAAGGCAAAATTAAAAAAAGATGATTTAAAAGGTATTGCAAAATTAATGTATCAGGATGTATCAGATGATTCATGGGATAAAGAAAACCTTACTAAAAGAAATTTAGACTTCACTATTGAAAGTGTTCGTTATATTGATATCTATGCCAAAAGATTAATGAATACGGAGTTCGGTAATGAACTGTTAAGTAGGCATTTTGATAATATAGCGGAACGTATAGGTGCGTATACTGGTGAGGTTATTAAGAGTAACATTAACCGAGACTTTTACTGGTATGAGTCTGATTCTGTACGTAATTATTTGCCCAATCTTAATGGGGAGTTTAGTAATAGCAAGATTCGGGCTGTCCTTTATTCTAAAAAGAAGGATATAGCGATATTACCTTTGAATGTGGTATCACAATTTTTGAAAAGGAACTCCTCATACAGTAATCTTCTTAGTTACGTAGAAGAAACGATTAAGCAAAATACTTAAATAAGACATATTCCTCAACTAATGCGTGATAGCGGAATACTTGCTATATAGAAAGTGATGTATATGGTAAAATATAAAATAAGATATTATGATGATAAAAGGGAGGTTTATTTATGGCTATTAGTAATGAAGAATTAGTTGAAATGGTAAAGCAATTACCACAGTCAGCAAAAAAATCAGCTTATGATTACTTGAAATACTTAACAATTAGTCATACTCGTCCAAACTGGGATGAAATTATGGATTTAGAACCAGATGAAACCCCTTTAAGTGAAGAAGAAGAGAGTCAACTAAAGAATAACTCGGAGTTTTTGTCTTGGGAGGAAGCTTTGAATGAGCTTAACTTACCAACTGACACTAAGTCGTGAGGCAATCAAATTTTTAAAAAAGCAAGAAAGATCTGTTCAATTAAGAATAAGCAATGCTTTAAAGGGACTATTAATTCAACCACCTATAGGTGACATAAAACCTTTAAAGGGTAAAAAAGGTCATCTAAGGTTGAGAACTGGACCATACAGAACTATATTTGAAATTGACCATAATGAGAAAATCATCTATATATTAACCATTGACAATCGCGGTGATGTGTACAAATAACTACTAGAATTGAAAGACCATTTCATAATATGGTCTTTTTCTATTTAAAATATTAAAACAAATATATCTAGGATCTTTGTGAACTAATACACTTAAAGTAACGGGTGCAAAAGTTGAGCAAGCATGTTTAATTTTTGCTGTGTTTGCTTCTCTAAAAATACAGAAAATGTGCTAAAATAAGGATATAAGTATTTTTGGAGGGATTTAAAATGGATTGGGGATTAGTGCGTGAGCAATTTCCAGATAAATTAGTTTTAGTCGAAGCATTAACGGCTACCTCTAGAGATAGCATTCGAACAATTGAAGAAATGTCCATTATCTCAACCTTCGATGATAATATGGATGCGTGGAAGGCTTACAAGCAAACTCATAAAGAAAATCCAGAGAAGGAGTTGTATGTATTTCATACTTCTAAAGAAAAGCCAGAAGTTCTCGAAAAATTCTTTATTGGAGTTCGTGGGCGAAGATGAAATTAAGAGTAGAAAATGGTTTATTAATTGCAAAAGTGGACCTAGAGTATCAAGAGAAAAAAATAACTTTGAATAATGTAATAGTAGATACAGGTTGTTCTGATAGTATTTTTGACACGGACCTACTTGCTGAAATAGGACTTTTTGTTGACTATGTAAACGGCATGCCAACTACAATGTATGGTATAGGGGGAAAAGGTGAAGTATGTAATCAACAAATAGTTAATGGTCTCTCTATAGGTGGCAGAGTATTGAATCAGTTTCCACTTCAATTAGGCATTACAAAAGATTTGTATGGCTTCGATGGTTTTATAGGTCTAGACTTTATGCTTGAAACGAAAATGAACATTGATTTTTCCTTTTTAGGAGTAAGTTATAAGGATTAAATAAATATTAGCTAACCGCCACTTTGACGGTTTTTTTTTATATAAAGGTTTATTGCTTGTTCCATTAACGGGGGCTTATGTTGAACAAGGAGTTGTCGAATGCAACAGCTCTTATTGTGTTAAAACAACAGGACAATGGAAGATGGGGGAATTTATTGTGCTTTGGATTAAATTAGGTTTAATGATCTTAATAAGTTCTATCATTATTTCGATAGTTAAGCTTATTTTGAGGAAGGTTTTTAAAATAGAAAAAGTAAAAAAAGCGTTCTTTTCCGATAATTATATAAATGATTTACACAGAAAAATCGACAAAAAGGTAAGGAATATTTCTGCAATAACGCTAGGTATACTTATTTTTATTCAATTTTCCTATTATGAAGATTTGATCTACTTATTTCCAATTGGAGCAATCCTTTATACAGCATTGATTTATTCGGTAACGGTGTTTATTGAGTGGAAATATAGTGCATATCCGAAACAGGCAATTTTAACCATAACAGAGATCTTTCTTGTATCATTAGCAATCATACTTGTGTTTCAGTTCGAATTGCTTGATTAAAACAAGAAGGAATTCTTGGAGGTTCTTCACACGCCTGTCATGTCGCTTCAAAGCCCCTCTGTGGTGCCACACGATCGGAATTTTCCATAACGTCGGTTGAGCATTCACTCACACGTTGGAGTTTACATATAATCCGATAAAGCAAATTTCAGTACAAATTTTCAAAACCCTCTTGCAACTAATTTCCAATTCGGTTATGATATCCTATATACCTCATAATTCTAGGTAGGTGAAAAACATGTTTGATCGTGAGCTTGTAAAAGGAAGTACATCACTGCTTGTCCTGCAGCTTCTTAATGATAGAGATATGTATGGCTATGAGTTAGTGAAGGAAATGGATAAACGTAGCAATCATAATTTCCAAGTCAAAGAAGGCACCTTGTATCCGGCGCTTCATAAACTGGAGAAGCAGGAATACATCGAGTTTTATTGGCAACAGCAGGAAAAAGGACCAGCGCGTAAATATTATCGGATTACGGACGAAGGTAAGAAGATACTTGGTGAAAAGACGAGCGAATGGCATCGTTATGTGCAGGTGATGAACAATTTAATCGGTAGGAGCGAGTCATGAGCTTAGCCGAAAATCGATTTCTTGAAGAGCTGGATCAAGAACTTGGCAACTATCCAAACAAACAAGAAATATTATCGGATTATCAATTACACATATATGAAATTACACAAGAACAACTATTGTCAGATGACCACGAGCAGTATATAGCTTTTCAACAGCGTCTTGGATCTCCGTCTGATATAGCGAAACTGTGGAAGCAAGAAGCAAATGTAACACCTGGAAAAATGCAAACTTTATTCGTTGCTTTTAATATTTGCTTATTCGCGGGCGGCGGATTACTAACATGGGCATACCATGCATTGCATTGGAGCTGGCTAGTATTCCTGTGGCGTAACTTAACAAGAATTCCATCGATTATAATTTTAGTTTATTTTGTATTTTGGGGATTGCTCGGGTATGAAATTGGAAAAGAATTTGGGCCAAGAGGCAAAAAAATCCTGCGCAATACATTTATCATCTGTGTCGTACCAAATTTAATACTTATGTACTTAATTGTTTTTCGGCTCATTCCATATGAATGGTTTCAGCCATTACTTAGTTTTCCTTTCATTATTTCTTGTATCGGATTCACGGTCTTATTGTATCCAGTAAGCTGGATTGGATATCGTTGGGGAAGAAGAGATTCTGTCTAATTATGGTGTTGTAAAATAATCACAGCACCATAATTACGTCTATTTTTTTACATCTATACCTAGATAAACATTGTATATAGATTTACATAACTTAGTTGATTTCGTAATACTGATTTTTTAAGTGATTCACATTCGCTTATAGCTCTAGAGGGTATTTATGAAATTGACTCAACTATAAGGAGGCATTTTAATGGATTTGCGAATAGAGAAACATGACTGGGGATTTATGTTTGTTTGTATTGGATTAGCAATTGTTGCTGAATTAAGTTTTTTACATGGGCAAATAGGTGTATCGTATTTGGTTTTTATAACTTGTTTTTATGCTGTTTTTTTTATTAGGTTTCGTAATGTAGCATTTACGAATCGTCGAATTGGTCTATTATTAACGCTTTGTATATGGATGCTTGCCGCGAGTTATTTACTATATGATCGGATGCCATTTTATTTACTTAACATTTTTGTGATTCCGGGCTTTATATTTTTTCACATTGTTTTAGTTACAGCACCAAAGCAGATCAGGTGGAGCAGCCTGACATTTGTTACGACATTATTTGAAAAGATTGGCGTCGGTGTCGCCTATGATTTTAAGTTTTTTACTAAAGGGTTTCGAAAATTATTTAAAAACATGGAAGATCAAACGGCTTCACAACTGAAGCGAGTATTGATTGGTTTACTAATAGGGATCCCGTTATTATTGTTTGTGACTGGATTACTCATGTCAGCGGATGCAGTTTTTGAAAATATAATTGGAAGTATTCCGCGATTTATTGTCCAGCTTAATATGCAGGAGCAAGTGTTCAGAACGATAGCTGTTATTATTTATTTCTTGGTTATATTCGGTATCTTACAAGTATTAATCCATTATCGGTCCAAACAAGAAACACAAGTGGTAGAGTCAACGAATAATTTGCGTTTTGACAGTGTGATTGTGATGACAATCTTGGGTCTGTTAACTAGTGTCTATCTGTTGTTTACCGCCATTCAATTCACGTATTTTTTTGGTGGCCTTAAGGACGGTTTAACCTATGCAGAATATGCGCGTAAAGGCTTCAGTGAGCTGGTAGTTGTTACGTTGGTGAACTGGACGATCTTAATTAGTTGTCTCAAGTTTGTTAAAAAAGATAGTATAGCACTAAAGGTAATTTACTCCTTAATCATCGTATTTAGTGGCGTGATGCTCGCTTCCGCATACCAGCGCTTAAGTTTATACGAATCGGCGTATGGTTTTACATTAGACCGAATTTTCGCCCATGCTTTCATGATCTTTTTGTTTATTATTTTTGCTTACACACTCATTCGTGTATGGTTAGTGCATTTGTCCTTGCTTCACTTCTATTTAATAACAGGTTTCCTTTTTTATACGGCTCTCAATATTATGCCATTGGAACAGATGATTGTTGATAATAACTTAGAACGATATGAAAACACTGGAAAGATTGACATTTTCTATTTGCAAGGACTTGGAGCTACGGGTATAGAAGGGTTGGTAAACTTATATGAGAGAGATCCTGACTATCCTGAACTAAGCAACTTGCTCAGCTATGAGAAACAAGAACTGGCAAGGCAGCAAAATGAAAATTGGCAATCCTACAATCTTGCTGAACAATCCATGCGTGAGCGATTGGCTGATATCAAAGTGAGTGGAGAATAATTGTATGCATGAGGATAAGCAAATTGAATTAGAAATTAAAAATACCAAACGTAAGGTGCTCCGTTTTTTCGGAATAATGACCTTACTGGTTGTTGAAGCAATTACTTATGGCGTTTACTGGCTATTTTTTGATATGGATCGACTTCCAGAAGGAGAGTTTCTTACAGAAGAAACTTCTCCAAATGGCGACTATACGCTTAAGGCTTATGTCGTTAACGGAGGCGCTACTACTGCCTATTCTGTTCGCGCGGAGTTAGTATTCCATAACAAAGATTCTAAAACGAAAAATGTGTATTGGAATTATCGTGAAGAAGCAGCAATTATTAAATGGAAAGACGAAGATACAGTATTCATAAATGGACATGAATTAGATGTACCAAATGAAAAATATGATTTTAGAAGATCGAGTTAGGAGGCAGTTCCTATCACAAAAAATAAGTGGTTATATTTATCGATCCTACTACTATTGAGTCCCTTTGGATTGTATTGGTTTGTTCATGGTAGCGATGAACGGAATTCGTGGATTGTTAATGGACCCTTTCCATTTAGCCATATGGCAAGTGGCCCTTTTCAAATTTTTATTGATCAACTACTTGTTCTTAGTGGGATTGGTTGCTTGAGTTATTATTTTTACCTTATTTATATGAACAAAAACAGAAAATGAATATTGTAAAAGACGGGAGATGATTCCTATTATTTTCTTTGATATTGATGCGACGTTAATGGATCATGAGACAGCCGAACATAGAGGTGCACTAGCATTTTATCGTTTCTATAAAAATGAGATCCCTTGTCAGGAAGCGGCATTTATCCAGCAATGGAAAAGCTCGTCAAAAAGATATTTTAATGCTTATTTGGCAAATGAATTATCATTTCAAGAACAGCGCAGGTTGAGAATCAAGGAAATGTTCGGAGTTGAATTAATGGATAAGCAAGCGGATCAGTTATTTGAAAACTATCTTGCGCATTATCAATCAAATTGGCAGCTATTTGATGATGTTATTCCTTGTCTAGATTCACTTAACAAACAAGGGTATCTATTAGGAATAGTGACAAACGGCGATGACAAGCAACAAAAACAAAAATTACAAAAACTCGGTGTTCTACATTATTTTTCAATGCATGTTACCTCGAGCCAAGTAGGTTGTGCAAAACCAAATCCAAGTATATTCAGAGAAGCATGTGCTTTGGCACAAGTAAAGAGTACAGATTGCTATTATGTTGGTGATCAGCTTTTAGGAGATGTTATTTCTAGTATAAAAGCTGGTATGCACGGTGTTTGGTTGAATAGACAAAAGCAGCTTGTACCGCGTAAAGTAAGAGCCATCCAGAGTTTGAAAGATTTAGAGCAAGTGATAAGTAGTCAGTCTAAGGATTTGGAAATTAAATCTTATAAGTTAGTATAAAGATAAAGTTAATCAATTTTGGAAATCTGTTGTTTGAAAAGAGTGCGTAAGATAATTCTGAAATTGACTAAGGTAGGAGTTTTTATGAAGTTTTTTACCAAATTAAATGCTGTTGCCGCTTTATACGCTTTTGTATTATGTATGGCAACGGAGCTAATGCTTAATGTTTATCGAATAAGTAGAAAAATGGATTGGGAAGTTACATTAGTTACAAATAGTCTGTGGTTCGTATATTTGATTGGTTTCATCCTTTGTACCATACTATTAATTTTACTAACTATCAAATGGTTAAAGGCTCGAATCGCTCTACTTTGGTGTGTGGTTTTGTGGTTTCCTTACTACGTTTTATTCATTTTCATTTTCACGTACATTCTCCCAGTAACGAATCCGGGAGATGACCCAGGTCCAGGAGCAGGAATTATTCTTTTAGGCATGTTAGTGGCTTATCCGTTTTATATCCTTTGTATCACTTTGATTGGAATAAGCATAGGAAATAGAGAACAGAAAATTTGCCAAATTGAAGAGTCTTAGGAGGATAAAAAATGATAGGGAGACCAACTACACAAGAAGTGGATTATATACTAGCTAATGCACAGTACTCTGCAAATGAAGGAATCCAGCAGTCAGGGCTAATAAGTAAACAAAAAGCAGTACAAATGCACGTATCTGTATTAGATTATGGTGGCTATTATCTGGTATACCGAAATAACAATCAAACAATAGCAGGTTGGATTCTAATTGGTGAAAGTGGCGACCAATTCACCGAGCAGGTACACGCCTTTATATATGAAATCTATGTGTTGCCGAATTACCGAAAAAAAGGTATCGGAAAGGTATTATTACAATCAGCTATGGATCTCTGTAAACAGCGTGGCTATCAAGAGATTCGGCTAAATGTATTTGCAAAGAATAGTGCTAAGTTAATATATGAGCGACTAGGCTTTGAAGATGTTCAAATGTTAATGAATAAAAGATTAGTTTAAACTGATCATTTGATTTAATGAATTACTGAAAGGTATTGTCTCATGCTGAAATTGACACAGTGCTGGAGGATTTTTTCAATGAGTTAAGAAGTTCTTTCATATCATCTTACTTACAATAACAATAGACGCAATTGTCGTTCAGATAATGAAATTTTAGCACAATTAATTTAGATAAAATTGAAATACCCAAATATCAATATCGCCAAATAGAAGATCTGTTAAAGCAAATGAACTGATTTGCAAAAAAAAGGCCTCTTTAAGGGGCCTTTCCAAAAAAATAGCAGTATAAAATTTTTGCAAGTTTCTAGCTCCGAGCGCCAGAAACTACACGACTTCAGGAATCGCCCTACGATAAGTCATCATTGATTCAGGTTTTATGGAAAGTCGACTAAAAGCGGACTTGTCGCCCGACGTCGACATGCTCCCTATGCGGGGTCATGATTCCTTTATCTTAGTCGATTCGCTCCAGTCGCTACGTTTCTAAGCGGCGTACTGCGCTTTTTGTATATCGATTATGCGTTTCCGCTGACAACTTGATCTACAGCATCAGGATCAATGGAATTAGTTGCGCTTATCCCGCTATTTACACTATGAAAATCTCCTGTATTAAATGAACCTGAGCCGGCAGCTGTTTTTGAAGCACTTTTTGGTGATAAATAAAAGCTGTCCCCGAAATTGATTACTCCACCGTCAACACTATTTATTTTAATTGGTCCAACAATCGATGGCATAGTACTCACACCTTCTTTTTGCAATTTATTATTATTATATGGTAAAGTTATTGCTTTGTTCGTCATCTAAAAGACGAATGTGCTTTACCCTAGCCTCTGCATCAATTTCGTTAATCCCACCAACTTGCATGATTGATGAAGTGGATACCCCGAGAATTGCAACAGATTCCACATTAATTCGGGGTACATGATGAAAGGTTTTCTGAGTCACCGGTAGTGGAGGTTGTATGTGACGTGCTGCTTGTCGTTGGAAAATAGAATAATCTTCGAATTCATATCCCTCATCGGAAAAGGTAGTATCTTGTTTTTGAACAGCGATGGCGTTGGAACGAGGTGTAAAGTAATTTAAATCACCTATTTCACAGCATGAACTAATCGTTACTGAAGTTATCTTCATTGCACCAAGTTGTGCTGTTCGTTTATTCATGTTCAGTTCCTTCCATACTTCTAGATTGACCAAGAGGAACTAACGCGCCTACAATATAAGATTCTGGTGGTGTATCAAAAAAAGATGACAATTTAATTTGTTCATTATCCCCAATTAAAAAAACCGATGAGGATGATACACCGATAATTTGCACATTTCCGACATTAATGTCCCAGTTGTGTACCTCATAGTGCATAATTAACTATCTCCTTTATTTACATCATTTTGAAAAAACTGACGAAGTGAATGCGAAATCTCTTTTTGAACTTTCTCGATTACATAATTGGAAAGTTGATGATCATCTTGGAAACGATGATTTTGTTTTCCCTCATTTGTATAATGAGAGATTCTTGATGGAAGTTGTTTTCGAACATCATTTATAATTAAGTTTCTGTATGAATCATTCATCGGGTAACCATATTCATAAGCGAGTTGTTCCACATATGGAGATCCTTGTTCGGTAACATAAGTATCTAATTGAGAAACAAGTTGTTGCTCTAGTGGTTGTTGAATTGGTTCAGGTTTGTTGTTTTGTGGTACTTGATTAATGGCCATACTATCAACTTTTTCTAAATCCTCTGGAGTAAGTCCAATGTGCAATGTCCCATCTAATCGTTCGATTTTTAACTGATCGAAGTGATATTCTAATTTTTCTATATTAGTATGCTTTTTGTTTGCTGCATTAGTTTCTAGTAGCGTAATACGTTGCTCTAACTGCTGTATTTTAGTATCCATCTGTTTAATATAGTTTTGTAAATTGGCTATATACGCATACCAATCGTTCGAATAACTCATAGAATAACCCCTCTCCCTAGGCAATCACCTATAACCACAATATGCACGTAAAAAAAAGATGTGAATTATGGCGGAGAGAGGGGCACTAAAGGTGTTTCCGCTCCTGATTCAGGTTCAGCGCTCATGGCAGGTTCTGTATATTCACCAGTATTATACAAATCTGATTGCGCTTGAATACTACCTGCGCTACCAATCTGTAGGACAGAGGAATTCGATACACTTCCGACTTTTAAAAAGTGAATGTAAATAGATTGATGTACCGTAATGTGCATGTAAAGCAACCCCTAACCATCAAATAACTAATTGATCAATAGAATCTTTATCGTATACATTCGTTGTGGATTGGTTTAGTTGAATCTCAATATCGTATCCTGTATTAAATGAACCGCCTCCAGCAAATGTTTTTGCTACGGCATATGGACTCATTGCATACACATCTCCAATGTTAAAAATGCTGGAAGATGAAATTTCTATAACTTTTACAGCTCCAACGACTGCTGGCATGACAATTCCTCCTTTTGATTATAGTTTATGAAAAACATCCTAATCTGTTAAACTAATTTTAGTGGTGAACACTAGCAAACTAGGTTAAAATTGCAATAGATGGTGGGGAGGTATAAAAATGAATCAGGTCGGACAATCGTTAGCGGAGAAGCAGAGATTAGAATGGATTGATACAGCACGCGGACTAGCGATATTAGGAATATTCATGGTTAACGCACCAGCTTTTAACGCACCATTTTTTCAATACGGTGGTGAATCATTATTTTGGACATCTAAAATAGATCATACCGTGCAAACAATCATTGATATATTTTTTCAGGCTAGCTTTTATACGTTATTTTCATTTTTATTTGGTTTTGGGATTCAACAAATTGTTGATCGGTTAAAAGGTAAGCAACTTCACGTTCATATGCTTGTATTTCGTCGGTTAATGATCTTAATCGGTTTTGGCCTGATTCACGCATTTTTAATTTGGCATGGTGATATTCTTTTATCTTACGGAATCATAGGAATGCTGTTATTATTGTTCATTAAAAGAAAAACGAAGACATTGTTGTATTGGGCGTTTGGTATGTTAATTTTCATTACGGTATTTTATACACAAACCCTTTATATGATCCGTTCTAGATTAGGTGGTTACAATAGCGTCGGCATCAAGCAATCATTTGCAAATTATGGGGAAGGTTCGATTATTGATATTTGGAAGCAAAATTATCAAGATTGGATTGCTTCTAATGGAAATGATAGCTATTTTTATTTGTTATTCATGCTCTTACCGTTATTTTTGTTAGGGATGTACGTAGCGAGGAAACGATGGCTTCATGATTTGGACAAACATTCAACAACATTGAAAAAACTATGGATTGGTACGTTGGTATTGTTTATAACATTTAAGATTGGACCATACTTATTCGGTAATCCGATTTGGTTTTCATTTGTACAGGATACAATAGGCGGTTCTGCATCGGCGATTTTTTATATAGTATCTGTGGCACTGCTATATCAAAATGGGAAACAGTGGCTCCGTCCATTATCATATGTTGGAAGACTTTCACTTAGCAATTACATCGCCCAATCACTTATATGCTTTTTGTTGTTTTATTCGATTGGTTTTGGTTTATATGGTGAGATCAGTCCATGGCAAACAGTCGTTCTTGTTTTAGCAATCTATAGCGTGCAGATTGTTGTTAGTAAAATGTGGCTTAAGAAATTCCGCTTCGGTCCGCTCGAATGGCTATGGAGAAGTTTAATGTATGGAGAAAGACAAGCCTTTAAGCATGTCAAACAGGAGCAGGATAAAGCTGAATCATGCAGTAATTAGATATTGAGTCTTTTAAAATAGTGTGAAGCTTAAGTAAATGCGAATAAATGAAATAAAAAACAAAACATGGTATGATAAGCTTGACCAAAAGTGAGGAGGTAAGAACATGACAACACATCTACATATTACCGCATGGGTGTTAGCATTGATTTTGTTTGTGCTATCGTTAATTTTTTATAAACAAGGTAAAAAAGCGGGAAAAATACTACATATGGTGTTACGCCTAGACTATCTGCTAATCTTGTATTCTGGAGGAGCATTGCTAACTGTTTACTTTGATTCAGGATCGCAACTAGGGGAAGTTATTGTTAAAAGTTTAGCTGGCGTTTGGGTAATTGCTTGCCTAGAAATGATCTTAATTAAAATTTCTAAAGGGAAAGCAATTAAAAGCTTTGGCATCCAGTTAGCGATTGCGCTAATTATTGTTATCATATTAGGATTTGGCCGATTACCACTTGGCTGGAGCTTTTTATAAAAATCATCCTTTTATAGGATGGTTTTTTTTT
>NZ_JBJGXI010000038.1:0-54210 GCF_045635475.1 Radiobacillus sp. PE A8.2
ATTTTGTATTTTTAATCATCCCATACTGCATTTTTCAGTTGTTGATCGCGCTCATAACGCTCGATTGCTAAATCAATCAAACGATTGATTAGTTCCGAATATCCAATACCACTTATTTCCCACAGCTTTGGATACATACTGATTTTCGTAAAGCCTGGTAATGTATTTACTTCATTGACAACTAACACGCCATCTTCTTTTAGGAAGAAATCGACTCTCGCCATTCCTTCACAGTTTAATGACTGAAATACCTCAACTGCAGTTTGCTGCACTTTGTTTGTTTGTGCCTCGTCTAATTCAGCTGGAATAGCTAAATCAGCACCTTTTTCATCTATATACTTTGATTCATAAGAGTAAAAATCTGTTTGCGCAAGGATCTCACCCGGTATCGATGCAATGGGATCCTCGTTTCCTAGCACTGAGCATTCGATTTCACGTCCGACAATGTTTTCTTCGATCACGATTTTGTTATCATATTGAAATGCACTATGAACCGCTGCATCAAACTCTTGCTCATTTCTTACTTTACTTACTCCAACAGAAGACCCTTGGTTTGCCGGCTTAATGAACATTGGTAATCCTAGCTGCTTTTCTAATGAAGCAAAATCAATTTTTTTACGAGTAGCAAGAGTAAAGGCAGCACCCTTAGCAACAGAAATTCCCGCTTCTCTTAAAAGTCTCTTAGCAATATCTTTATCCATACATACCGCAGAGCCTAACACGCTCGTTCCAACGAAAGGCAAGTTGGCAATACGCAGCATCCCTTGAATACTACCATCTTCACCTAATGTACCATGTAATATAGGGAAAACAACATCTAACTGATCCAAACCTTCGGAGCTAGACAAATTAAGTAATTGTTTTTCACTTTCGCCCGGTATAACGGCAACACCTGTATTTGATTTATTTAATTGAATTAGCTTCGGATTTTCTTCATTTATAAGATAAGATGATTGATCATTTAAGTGCCATTTTCCATCTTTATCTATACCAATTAATACAACATCATATTTATCCTTATCAACTGCGTCCACGAT
Source organism: Radiobacillus sp. PE A8.2 (assembly GCF_045635475.1). Taxonomy (NCBI): domain Bacteria; kingdom Bacillati; phylum Bacillota; class Bacilli; order Caryophanales; family Bacillaceae; genus Radiobacillus; species Radiobacillus sp. PE A8.2. The sequence goes on from NZ_JBJGXI010000038.1 coordinate 1,038, forward strand.
ATTTTTTGCAGACTGTAACGATACCTCGTGTTCTGCCGATTTACCACCAAAGATAATTCCTACTTTTGCTTTCGCCATGGTATCCCTCTTTCTACATATAAAATGACATACTCTTAAGATACCATATCAATGCTTGTTTTGAGAAAAGATAATTTTGGATAATTTAGCAGCACACTAACCATCCTTTACACTAACTTTCTTTTAATCGACCATTCCGATAGCTTCATCGAAAGCAAGAACACACAAATTGCGATAAATGGGAACGTGATATACGGTTGGAAAGTAAATGTAGCTTCCACCCAATCGGGCAAGTAGACAGTTTCACTATTAAAATAAATGATGCTTTCTCCATTCTCATCTAATTGTCTAGTAAATATCGCTCCTAGAATAGACAAGTAGCCAAAGAAAAGAATTCCAATCAACACATAATTCGCAACGTTGAAGGCACGGAATAAATAATAAACAGAAACACATGCACTTACGAGTAAAATAAAGGAGAATATTATAAGTACATCTTGCCCTGTATATTCATATATCCAGGCTTCGCTTGACAGCCTATTAATTATCACAGTAACGATCCATTGGGTCATAATGAGTAAGATGCCATTACTAACAATACTCAAATATCTACTTCTAACTAAATTGATTCGTTCTATCGGTAGACTAACCATAAACCGATCAGCCTTCACTTTGCTGTCATAGTAAAATAAATTTATCGATAAAGCTAATACACCCGCTAATAGGATAATCTCCTGTTGTAAAACAACCCCAAAGATCATGATGATCTCTACCCCAATAATCGCTCCTCTGTTCACTAACGTATCCCGTTTCATTAGTGCTAGCATTATTCTACCTCCATTCTAAACATACCTTCTTGTTATGAATTGCTCTGACAGCTTCATAGACAACATGTAGACAGCAATTGCTAGGAGCGGAAACCAAACGTATGGTAGATAAGGAATGATTTGTTCAATCCATTCCGTAAAATAAATGGTACTGCTGTCGACACTAATTTCAACGTACCCAGTTTCTTCAAAATTCTCAAATGCTTTATCATATTTGGCAGTAAGTAGTGCATCTACGATGAAAATATTACTCGTTACACATAAGATTAGCACAATAAATGACGCCAGATTAAACGATCGAAACCAATAATATACCGGAAGACAGATTGCACTTACGAGTATGCTAGCAGATAGAATGATGATTGCCTCTGTCCAAGTAAATACATGCGGCTGATTGATCCAAGGATTATTCTTTAACAGAACAGCAATGACCCATTGCAAGCATAATATTATGGAGGTCATGAATAAAATATAGGCATATCTACTTCTCACGATCATGTTCTTTTCAACCGGCAAACTGGCAACAAATCGGGTGACTTTCGCTTTGTTTTCATCGTAAAACAAGCTAATTGCTAATCCTAACATTCCGATAATAAGTACTAATTCTTGTTGCACATAAACACTGAACAACACAGTTACCAATAATATAGTTATAATCGCACCTTTGTTTGAGTGATATTCACGTTTTAGTAAAGCTAACATACGATTACCCTTCCCCCCTTATATATGGTTCATATTTTGAAATAATAGCTCGGTTATTTTCATCGACAGGAAGTACATAATAATTGCAATCATTAATGGAGAAAGTAAAACAATGAGATGCTTCAACCACCCAATCACCCTTCTCATCTCTTAGCTACTACTAAAATTTCGTCATAAAATACATAATATCTTCTAAGGTAGCTTGCTCTATAACAATCTCACTTTCAAAATCATTGAATAAAGATATATCTCCTTCAAATAAACCGGTAAATCCCTGTTCATTTTCTTGAATCCCGCGGAACATTCGCTTTACATCTGGGTCTAACCATTCCTTTTTTCCTTTTACCACATGATAATAATCTCGTATTTCTTCCATACTTTTTTGCAAAATAACTTTACCTCTATTGATGAAAACAATATAATCAGCAATCCGGTCTAAATCGGTTGTAATATGGGTAGAAAAAAAGATCGTCCGATTCTCTTTCACCATTAACTCTTGAAGTAGATCTATCAATTCTCTTCGAAATACTGGATCAAGCCCTGCTGTTGGTTCATCCATAATTATTAAATCGGGATCGTGTGCTAATGCAAACAACAAGGAGCACTTCATTTTCATCCCTTTAGAAAACTCTTTAATTTTGATTTTATAAGGAAGATTGAATTTATTTAAATATTGATAAAATAATTCCTCATTCCAGTCTTTGTACAAAGGCTTTATAAATGATTTCATATTATTGATGGTAAAATTTTCATACATATACAGTTCATCATAAACAAATCCAATTCTTTGTTTCACATCTACTTGATCATTTGGTGCATCATATAAGCGGATTGTTCCTTCATCTGCTTTTAACACATCCATCATCATATGAATTGTCGTACTTTTACCACTACCGTTCGGACCAATAAACCCGGTAATATATCCTTCTGGAACTTTAATATTTAGATTGTTAACAGAAAAGCTTCGAAATGATTTACTAACCTCTTTTAATTCAATTGCATTCATTCGTCATCCCCCTCAAAGAAAATCTCTAGTCTTTCGCTAATATCTTGTTTCTTTAACCCTAGTTGCTTCGCTTCCTTCACCAATCGTTCAAAATCATTTTCCCATTCGCGAATTTGCCATTCCTTCAGGATGTGCGGTTGCTGTCCTGCTACAAATGATCCTTTTCCAACAGAGGAAACGATAAAGCCTTCCTTCTCTAATTCCTCGTACGCTCGCTTTGTTGTTATCACACTAACATTAAACTGTTTCGCTAATACACGCATGGACGGCAACGCATCACCTTCGTGCAACGCTTCGGCAAAGATTTGCTGTTTGATCTGCTCTTTGATTTGTAAGAAAAGTGGATCTTTACTCGACGTGGAGATAAGTATATTCATCGCAATCTCCTTCAATATTAATATTGTATATACTGTATATGTACAATATATACACATAGATATAATTTGTCAATGTGGTAATCATATTTTTTTACAAAGCTGCATCTATAACAGTAAGCTTAGGTAACACAATATTGTAGCGTTTTCAGCGTTTCGGAAGATTCACGTAAGAGAATGTATCATTTAAAACAATATTTCCAAGGAAATACTCGAATCTTACCGTTATTTTCGACATGAATGGTGATATCAGTGAACTTTCCTAGAAATGCAATATATGAGAAAATAAGTTCACAAAAAATTAAAGGAAGCGTATTAGGAGGCATCTACCTTGATTCAACACTTAGCATTGCTACAAATAGACATCTCTTATGGGAAACCAGAAGCAAATTTCGAAAAAGTGGAAAGGATATTTCATAACCTTCATAAAGATACAGATATCGTTATATTGCCGGAATTATGGACAACAGGCTATGACCTTACGAGGTTAGCTGAAATAGCAGATGTAGAGGCAAAGCAAACAATATCATTCATTTCAACATTAGCCCAGAAGCATGATGTCGATATAGTTGCCGGCTCTGTTGCCAAGCAATCTTCACAAGGTGTGACAAACACCTTACTGATTATTAATCGGGATGGCCAATTAGTGAAGGAATATAGTAAAGCACATTTGTTCCGCCTAATGAATGAAGAGAAGCACTTGATCGAGGGGAGCGGTGATGGATTATTCACCTTAAATGAAATTCCCAGTGCAGGCTTAATTTGTTATGACCTTCGTTTCCCTGAATGGGTTCGTACTCATATGCTAGCCGGCACCAAGCTATTATACGTTGTCGCCGAATGGCCCAAAGTGCGAATTGACCATTGGCGAGCATTATTAATAAGTAGAGCAATAGAAAACCAATGCTTTGTTATCGCGTGTAATCGCGTTGGCTCAGATCCCTCCAATTTATTTGGCGGGAAATCTATGATTATCGATCCATGGGGAGAAATAGTAGTGGAAGCAGCCGAAGAAGAAATCATCTTATACGGAGAAATTAATACATGTGAAGTTGATAAAGTTAGAGATAGCATACCTATTTTCTCTGATCGCAGATCTGACATTTATCGACTTAAGTAAATTTAAAAAGGCAGCATCAGATCACTCTGACGCTGCCTTTTTCTACATTACATTTCTAACATTTGTTTTGGTTTTCTTGCTAAACACATAATACCAGCAACCAAGTAGAATATTCCTGGGAAGATTGCTGCACCAACTGTAATAAGGGCGACTGCCACACTTACTACAATCAATATGATCCCTGCAAGCTTTGGATTTTTATTACCTCGTAGTAAGATCATAGCGACAATACCTAGCACCGTAGCGACAAGCGATACAATTAGCAGTAACGTTCCACCTGAGCCGATCATGTCAAATAATGCATCCATATCCGCCATTGGCACTTCAGACCCTTGTTCTGCATTTTCCATCTCTTCACGAAACATGTCTTCATTATTAGTCATCCAAATCATAAACCAACCAATTCCTGCCGAAATAGCGTACATAATAATTCCTATGATTCCTAAAACAATTTCACCAGTTCTTTTCATCTTTATCCTACTCCCTTTATAAATTATTGACCTGCAACATCTCTCTTAGTAAACACTAACCAAGATAATGCAAGGAAAATTGCGTAGTAAACTAGTAATACGATGATTGAAAATGTCATCGTCATTCCTTCTATCATTGGGCCCATTCCATTTATATACACTGTTAAATCCGTATTAGCAAACAGAATATATTTCGCCCAATCGTATTGAGAAACAAACACCACAACCGAACTTCCTGCCATCATTAAAAAGATCGATAGACCAATAGCTAAACCACTCGTTCTAAAAATAGATGAAATCATAAACGCGAAGGTTGCCATCATAACTAAATTAACCATCTTAAAACCATAGTTACTAAAAATTTGAGTGATTAACGATACCTCTGTGAACTGTCCATCACGACTTAGTACGGAGGAAGGATTCAATCCACTTAATCCGAATAATGCAGACCCGACGATCCATGAAAATAGTAAAGTAAAAAGAAGCATCGCTGCCGCGAATAGCAATACTGATAGATATTTAGACAACAATATTTTAGTTCTTGAAACTGGTCGTATCAAGAGTAATTTTATTGTTCCCCATTTAAATTCATTTGCTACGATCCCAGCTGCAATGATAATTGTAAACAAACTTATAATTGTCGAAAAATTTACCATATCCAAGACAAATTGCCATCCATCAAAATTCTTCGGCTTAATATCATTGTCTATATAGTAATTGTTTTTGTCAATCAATGATTGTTGATAAGAATTGGCACTTTCCATACCCATTCCCATATCAGCTACTTCTTCCATTTCTTTTGTTAGTTGCTCGTTTTCCTGCTGTAATTCTACCTTCCAATCATCATCATAGGTGTTCATCTCAACATCATTTTGCATAACCTTAGTAATTATTCCCGCAGCTAAAACGATAACTGCCAAAATAACAAAGAGAATCCAGGTTGATGTTCTAATGTATAATTTTATTTGCTCGTTCCAAACTAATTGCATTAAGTTACTCAATCGTATTCTCTCCTATCAAATCCAAAAATTTATCTTCTAAAGTTGATTTTTGAACATACACACCGAACACTTGAAATTCATTGGATACTAGTTTTTTCACGACTCCCGGGATTTCACTTTTCTCTGTAGATATCGCAATCATATTGTCTTCTACTTTAACCGGAATTTCTAATTGCTCTTTTAAGAATGCCTCGGCCTGTTCGACAGGGGTTACTTCTATAAGAACATCCTTTACTTTAGAGTCCTGCATTGTATCCTTCATCGTCTCAATTGCAATCAGTTCACCATTTTTAATAATACCAATTCGATCACACATTAACTCAATCTCAGATAACAAGTGACTAGACACAATGACTGCTACGTTTTCCTCTTCTGCTAATCTTCTTATGTATTTACGAATTTCCCGTATCCCTGATGGATCTAAACCATTGGTCGGTTCATCTAATATAAGAATTGTCGGACGATGCAACAGCGCCTGCGCAATACCTAAACGTTGGCGCATACCAAGAGAATATCTACCTACTTTTTCCTTAATTGCTTTGTCTAAACCAACTAGAGAAACAACTTCTTGGATACGCTCCTCTTGGATTTCCGGTATCATCCTTGCATAATGCTGTAAGTTCTTCCAACCACTCATAAATGGATACATTTCTGGATTTTCGACAATACCACCGACATTACGAATTGCCTGCTTAAAATCAGATTTAATACTTTTCCCTTGTATAAGCACATCACCTTCTGTAATGCCCATTAACCCTACCATCATACGGATTGTTGTCGTCTTCCCTGCACCATTTGGACCTAAGAAACCAAATACTTCCCCAGGACGGATGTCGAAGCTCAAACCTTTAATGATTTCTTTATTTCCAATTGTTTTCTTCAGATTTTGTAATTGCATTGCTACTTGTTCCACTACTACACCTCCATAAGACTATCTACATGTATTACGTTATAGTTTTAAAAATGTTTCACACAAATGCCATTTTTTATGTAAAAAATTAAATTAATTTTTTTGCTTCATTTCTTGATTTCACAGAACACGGTTCCAGCGTGTATGAATGAAAAGAAACAATACTAACTGATACTGCACCACAACTCCCAAAAGCTTCGGATTAACAGACAAATTGAATAATATTAAATTTAGTTAAATTAAATTAGCGCTTGCTCAGAGTTAGCAATCGCTATTTATCATTCTTCACCACTTTTCCTATATGCAGCATGGTAGGTAGACCCAATACCTTTGTTAAAAGCAAGTGCATGCTTTATAGCTGCCGTTACATACTTTTTACCTAATCGTACTGCTTCTTCAACTGATTTACCTTTACTAATTTCCGCTGCAATCGCTGCAGAATAGCTACAACCTGCACCACTAGTATGTACAGTAGGAATTCTTTCTACTTCTAATACTACAAATTCTTTGCCGTTATACAAAAGATCAATAGCGGCATTTTTTAAGGCGCCACCTTTAATTAATACATTGTCAGGACCCAATTCGTAAAGCCGTTTTGCTGCTTCCCTCATATCTGCAACTGAATCGATTTTTTTGATCCTTGTTATTCTAGCAGCTTCATGCAAGTTCGGTGTAATTATTTTTGCAAGTGGAAACAATTGCACAATCATTGAATCAATTGCGTCGTCCTTTAAAAGCTGAGATCCCATCTTACCGATCATCACGGGATCGACCACTATATTATTTATATCTGTATGTTTCAACAACTTAACGACAAGCTCTATGATCTCTTTAGAAAACAACATGCCCGTTTTTATTGCATCAACACCTACATTTTCAACCGAAGTATAGTACTGTGCTTCAATTGCCTCTAGCTCTTGAATAAAGATATTCTTGTTAGCATTTGCTACATTGGCAACGATTGCAGTAATAGCAGCCATTCCATATACATCGCGTTCTTGAAATGTCTTAAGATCTGCTTGAATGCCTGCACTTCCGTGTGCTGCCGATCCCGCAATGCTAAGGACTCTAGGAATTGTCATACGATGTACTCCCTTCTAGTTGATATAAGCTTAAAAAATAACTGCGATAATAAACCAGATAATCATAAACAGTTGAATAATGACCTTCGCAAAAGCACCACCAAGAAATCCAAGTAAGGAACCTATCGATGCTCGGAAAGCTTCTTTCATCGATCGTTTTTGAACGAGTTCAGCGACAAGAACCGCAACAAAAGGTACTACGATAATCCCAAACGGAGGTATGATGAATGAACCTACAATCACCGCAATTGCAGCTATACGTTCTCCCCACTTGCTACCTCCGTACTTTTTAACGAAATAACTATTCGCTATAATATCACAAACAATGAGCGCCACTGTTAAGATGACCATCGCACTCCAAAACACCCACGACAAGTTATCTCCATTTACAAAAAAGAAATATACTAAAAATCCAACCCACAATACTAAAGGTGAAGGTATGATTGGATAAATAATCCCAATAAAGCTTAATACGAAACACACAATAATAAGTAACCAAAATAAGATATCTACCATTATTATTCCCCTTTCTTTTTAAAAGTTGTTTAAAAGATCAAACTTTTGAAGTGCCTTTTAGCCTTGAATCACAAGTTATCATGCCTTTGTATTACTATCTTGAATAACCTTTACCGAATCTCTATAAATAATCTTACCTTTTATAGTTGCTCTACCAAACGTAGTTGAACGATCTTCCATTTTTCCACACATAAATTTCACTGCTGTTCTCGCCATTTCTTGGATATCCACTTCCACGGTTGTTAAGTGGGGTGTTGTTAATGTAGCATAAATATCGTTATCAAATCCTACGATCGAACAATCCTCCGGAACATGATAGCCATTGCTTTTCAACTTTGTTAGTAATGTGTGGGCTACCTTGTCACAATTGCACACAAAGGCAGTTGGTAGTTTTTTTGGAAGGGTTACATCAACGAGCGCACCATGATCATCCCGGTCATTCAATACAAAGCTGTCATTGAGTTTTATTTTATGTTCCAAGAGTGACTTATAATAACCTAGAAATCGATCCTGGATACTGCTCGTTGCATATATATTACCAATAAAGCCAATTTCTTTATGTCCACTGTTAATTAAATAATTTGTTATTTCATATGCTCCATAGAAACTATCCGAAATAACCGTATCCACATCATCATATTGATCATAAAAATCTAATAACACGAGTGGCATACCGGTCCCTTGCATTAACTCAATATACTCTCTTTTCGTTTGTCCGAGTAAAATAAAACCGTCTACTCGATTTTCATGATAAATTCTGGGTAGTGTTAGATTTCCCTCTTCTGTACTAGATAATATGTGTATAATTCCATAATAATTATTTTCTTCTAACACGCTTGCTATGTATTGATAAATCTTTAAATAAAAAGATTGTCTTAAATCACCTGTGAAACGTTCGGGTATGACTACGCAGATGTTGTAGGAACGTCCGTCCTTCATTGATTTAGCCATCGTATTGTATCGATAACCCATTTCATCAGCGAGTGCCTTTATTTTATTTCTAAGCTCCTCACTGACACCTTCTTTATCATTGAGTGCTTTAGAAACCGTTACACTACTAACACCTATTTTGTTGGCAATATCCCGCATTGTGATATTCGTCTTCATTTGTGTCCACCCCGAAACTATGAAATAAATAGATTGTACTAACACCTTATACCCTAAATCAAGACATCTATAATCCTTATAATTAGTTTATCGGTAACTTTATATAGAAATACTACTTAGCTTCCCCTTGTTTGTCAACGAACTCACGCATATATGTACCTATTTGCCAAAAACAAATCCCATCAATCGATTGATGGGATTTACGACTATTATTCAGCGAGTTTGTCTGCAAATGCTTTTACGTAAGGTGGTAAATCTGGTGGACGACGGCTAGATATGATGTGTCCATCCACAATAACCGCTTCATCAAACCACGTAGCACCGGCGTTCGTCATATCATCCTTAATACCTGGTGTGCTTGTTACGTTAACACCATCTAAGATATTTGCAGAAATAAGCACCCAACCGGCATGACAGATTTGGCCGATTGGCTTTTTGTGCTCATTCATGTGGCGAACAAAATCGAGCACTTCCGAATATCTTCTTAACTTATCTGGAGCCCATCCACCTGGTACTAAAATCGCGTCATAATCAGATGCTTGTATTTCTGTAAATGCATAATCAGATTCCGCTGGCACACCGTATTTACCTTTATAAACTTTATTTGCTTCTTTTGCTACCAAGTCAACGGTTGCGCCTTCTTCACGTAAACGTAAAATCGGATACCACAGTTCTAAGTCCTCAAAATCTTCTTCTACTAGAGCTATTACTTTTTTATCTTGTAAACGCATAATTAATTCAACCTCCTATTTCTTCATTTTAACAAAGAAAGACACTATGTTTGAGCAATACGTCCTATGATCAAACGTTTGATCAATCTTGGTTATTTTTCTGATCAAGAAACGCCGCTAACATAATTTGTGTAATTTTATGCAAATTTATTGGTAAGTGATCCAATGGAAAGTACTTCAAATTCATACTTTCGCCATCATCCATTACCAGCTCACCTTCTGGTTCTGCTGTTTCATATAAAGCAATCACGTTATAAACTTCATCACCATTTGGATATTCATAATAAAGGTGTTCCCCAGACAGAAGTTGAACAAACTTTAGAAGTCTTGGAGTTAGTCCTGTTTCCTCAAATAATTCTCTTTTAGCAGTTTGTTCAAAGCTTTCCCCTAGCTCCATCGCACCACCAGGAAGCCCCCAGTCTTCGGAATCAGATCGAAGTTGGAGTAACAGCTCATTGCTACTATTAAATACCAAAACCCCTGCTCCAACCATAATTACCGGACGTGAGCCAATTTCTTTTCTCAGGTCAGCTAAGTAATTTGCCATCAGACACCCTCCCTCTGCTATTTATAGTTTCTTTATCAGCAGCTATTAACCCTTTATGAAACAATGATTTTATTGTAAAGTTCGTCATTTTTCAAACTTCTAAGTTGAAGTAAATTGCGTCGTAGTGCTCGTAATTTCCGCTGGGAATGGATGCCTGACAGGATTTTTAGAACGAGAATCTAAAAAACTTTTAGCGGCCACAGGAGACCTTATTTCACGTAATATACCAGTTATGATGATTTGGCGGCCACCACAGACCTTATTTACTAAAAATAGCATACTACAGCAAGGATTTTATTCAAATAAGCGCGCTGATGGCCGCACAATTCTAATATTACCTATATTGTCACAGATAAGTGCAGTGGTGGCCGTTAGCGACTAACCACCGCCGCGTGGCAAGCGTATTTTCTACAGCGGCTGTCCAACACGTTACGACGCATTCTAGCTATTTTGCGCAATAACGACAATCTAACCAAAGCAGTCAGATGACTACTGAGTGATATCTCCAGCGGCATCATCAACCATGTCCAAGAAACTACGTGCAGCTTCCTTGGCTGCATCTGCTTGACTAATCGCTGAAATAATCGCTACACCATTAGCCCCTGCTTTTATAATCCCGTTTACATGCTCCTTCTTTATACCACCTATCGCCACCATCGAAAGTTTGCCAACGGTAGAACGGATGTTGGAAATACCTTTTAGTCCTATTGGCACTTTTGCATCTGCCTTCGTATTTGTTGCATATATTGGACCTACTCCAATATAATCTGCTCCATCCTTTAAAGCCTGTGCTGCTTCCGCTTCATTTGTAGCAGATACACCGACAATAAAGTGATCGGGGCATTGTTTTTTTATCATTGTAATTGGTTCATCATCCTGTCCAACGTGCACGCCTGCTGCACCTATTTCAATTGCTAATTGAACATCATCATTTACGATAAACGGAACGGAATAGTCATCACACAGTTGTTTCATTTGAAGGGCGATTTGTTTTTTGTCCTCACCCTTTAGTGCCCCAAGCCCCTTTTCTCGAAATTGAAATAAGGTAATACCACCTACCAAAGCCGATTTTAATACTGCAAGTGGGGGTAGGCTACTATTATTCGTGCCCATAATGAAATAAACCCGAAGAAGGTCTGACAGATGATTATTTATAGTCTTCCCCATAAGATACCTCTTTCTTTATGTTTGATTTTTCCCTATAGATTTCATCACCCAATTTATATAAAGAATCTAAAAATGCGATTTGGAAACTTCCTGGTCCATCTACTTTCTCTGCCGCCAGTTGAGCAGCCACTCCGTAAAAGCTAATTGCTTCTGCTGCTGTTCTAATTGTGTTATCACCGATAGCTAGAAAAGCAGCAATCACAGAAGTTAACAAACAACCTACGCCTGTGACGGTTGTTTGTAATTGGTGCCCATTTTCCACTATATAACTTGTGAAGCCATCTGTAATAACATCTTGTTTTCCAGTCACTGCAATAGGGACATTAAGTTTACGGGAGGCTTGATGCGCAATCGCTACATGGTCTCCTGGCGATACAGCGTCAACACCCTTCATCTTCATATCAACCCCTGCTAGAAAACTAATTTCTCCGAGATTTCCTCGAATAAGAGAAACTTGTACGTTTTCTAAAATGTTTTGTGCGGCATCTACTCGAAATCTAGTTGCACCGATGCCTACTGGGTCCAAAACAACAGGGATACCTTTTTTATTTGCAGCTTTACCGGCTATGATCATTGCTTCAAGCTGTAGTGAGGTCAATGTACCCATGTTTAATACTAGTGCATCCGCATGCTGCACCATCTCAGCAACCTCTTCTACAGCGTTAGCCATCACCGGTGCAGCACCGACCGCATACAATCCATTAGCTGTAAAATTGCTAACGACTTGATTTGTAATGTTATGTACCAACGGCTTTTTGGTTCGAAGCTGATCTATCAAAGAAGCATTCTTGATCATTCTTCTCTTCCTTTCACCTGATTTGGTAGCCCTTTTAACCGATATCCCCAATGATTAGTTGGACCATTGCCTTTACCAACACCTAGCGAATATTGGATGGCATCAGTAATAAATTTTTTCCCAATTGTTACAGCTTTCGCAATCGATTTTCCTTTGGCAAGTTCTGCTGTAATAACTGCCGAGAACGTACAGCCTGTTCCATGCGTATGCTTCGTCTCTGTGCGAGCAGACTTATAATAATGAAAATCTTGTTTATCGTATAGCACGTCAATCGCTTCTCCGGATAGATGACCACCCTTAACGACAGCCGCTTTCGCCCCAAGCTCATTAACAATAACCTTGGCAGCACGTTTTGCATCGTCGATATTATCAATTTTAAAATCTACTAATATTTCTGCTTCCGGGATATTTGGTGTAACAACCGTAGCTAATGGCACTAACATATCTCTAATTACTTTCCGCGATGGTTCTTCCATTAAAGCATGGCCACTTTTGGCTACCATTACTGGGTCAATTACATAATCTACGGATTTGTCTTTCAAAAAATCTGCCAGCATTTCCATCATTTCAATTGTTGCAATCATGCCTGTTTTAACTGCATCTGGCTCGATATCATTAAATACCGCATGCAATTGCTTTTCAATAAAAGAAACGGGTAGATTATAAATTGCATCAACACCTAGTGTGTTTTGTGCCACTATAGAAGTGACAACACTCATACCGTAAACTTCTCTTTCCTGAAATGTTTTTAAATCTGCCTGTATACCAGCTCCTCCTGTAGGATCTGTTCCAGCAATCGTTAGTGCAGTAGTTATCTGGTTCATTTATCTATTCTCCTCCCTTTAAGTCAGAACTTTAAAGCGTTTTTCCCCATACAAAAAACCGCTACCAAGAAACTGGAGCGGTTTAAAATGAACCATTGATCATTCATATATAATTTCCTGCTCCACTTTCCTACGCTGGTATTAACCAGTTCAGGTTCTAAGGGACAAAGGAATTCTCCTTATCTCAGCCGTACAGCGCCCCTAGCGGATGTATAACTATTCCATTTGTTTCAATAAACCATGTTTTAGAATAGTTGTCAAATGAGGCAATACCATTCACAGTAAAAATCAGTATGATGAAATTGACTAAAATCTCTCAAGTAAAATATTCAACTTTTGCTTCTGGAAAGAGCGTCGCTAATTTGCTTTGAATGGTGTCTTTGATTTGCTCTTGTTCATTATCAGTATAAACGTATTTACCAATCCCGTATCTTCCCCATTTATATTTTCTTTTGGACTCATCCAATTCCAGCTTTGACATCGGGTAATTTTTTTGAATAACTCGTTTTGCTGGTTTTGTAAAACGGTGCTGGATCAATTCGAACGTTAAATCCTTTTTAGCGAATGCAGGTAACTCCGCTTCCAGTTTATCAAGCATTTCGGTATAGCCTTCCTGCCATCCCTCATGCAAATAGATAGGCGCAATGATAAAACCTAGCGGATAGCCCGCCTCAGCAACCTTGATTGCCGCTTCAATTCGTTCATCAAGCCTGGACGTTCCTGGTTCAAAATACTTTATCATGTAATTATCATTAATACTAAAGCGAAACCTTGTACGCCCTTGATGATCTGCATCCAGCAAGTGATCAACGTGAGCAAATTTCGTTACGAAACGAAGTAAACCGTGCTCTGATTTACCAAAAAACTCAATTGCCCTTTTTAATGAATGTGTTAAGTGATCTACGCCTACGATGTCAGAGGTACAAGATGCCTCAAAACGTGTTATTTCCGGCACACGTTCTTTCATATACCCTTCAGCAGCATCAAAGATTTCATCTGTATTCACATATGTGCGAATATAAGGCTTGCTGCCCATTGTAGTTTGCAGATAACAATAGTGACAATGCCCCATACAACCTGTAGCCAGTGGAATTGCGTATTCTGCCGACGGCTTCGATGTATCAAATTTCAGTGTTTTTCGTAAACCTACTACTAATGTCGACTTAGCATTTCTGTACTTTTGAAAATCATTATCTCCAGGTAAATCACGGACTTGGTTATGAGAGGTCGTATGTCTAATTTCGATGCCTTGATCCAGAAATTTTTTTTCTAACTTTCTTCCTAAATCATATTCCAATGCCCTAGGTTCAAAATAAACGAGTTGAGGAACAAATGGCTTAACCATAATAACCCTCTACATCCGCTGAGCCAAATACGTCACGATATTCTGCTTCTGCTTCATCCTCTGTAGTGTAAATCGCCACTTCATCTGTTAATGGATAATAAGTTTCATAAATAAACAATGCTAATTCACCAGGTTGATCTGGATTATTAACTACAGCAGCTTCTTGTACATTTGCTACGCCCTGCACATGAGGGTTACGGATAATAACATATACCACATCACCTGCTTGATAACCTTGATTCCAATCCATTCTCTCACCTACTTTAGACAATTTGATTTTATTGTTACTCAAAATTTAATTTTTATGAGAATAAATAAATCTTACATATGCTCCTAGCATCTAAACCTCGTTGCAAAAGTATGAAATTGTGTCGAATACGAAAAAAACTACACAGGCGTCTGTGTAGTTATCATTGTTTATCGAGTTGTTTCCATTTCAATTCAAGAATAGGCGGTGTATATGTAGACATTAAATCCAAGAGTGTGCCTGGTTCTGCAGATTGCTGTATTAATGAGATGTGGGACTCGTTTGAAAATTGTTCTTCTGCACTATACGAAATTAGTTTAAGGAGTGGGTCATAATACCCTCGAACATTCAATAAGCCAATTGGTTTACAGTGAATACCTATTTGTGCCCAACACAACACTTCGAAGAGCTCCTCAAACGTACCTAACCCTCCAGGTAAAGCAATATAACCGTCTGCCAGTTCACTCATTTTTGCTTTTCTTTGATGCATGTCATCCACTTCGATGAATTCAGATAAATTCTCATGAACAATCTCACTTCTAAATAATCCCTTAGGCATAACACCAACAGCATAGCCATTCGCAGCTAAAACTGCATTCGCCACTTCACCCATTAAGCCCACTTTTGAACCGCCATAAATCAACCGTATACCTTTACCTGCGATCATCGTTCCCAATGTTCTCGCTTGTTGCTGATATTCCTTATGCTTCCCTAGATTCGAGCCTGCAAACACACATATCGATTTCATAGACCCACCACCATAATCAATTATTCAACAATATTTAGTCAATTTCATAATACTGATTTTCAGCTGTCTGTATCCACATATAGTCGGATGCAAACAGCAATACAAGGTAATTATGAAATTGACTCATATTGTATGATATACGTTAATATTATTGGTTAGATTTCAGAAAACTTTATCAATAATTAATATTGTCCTAATTGATGAGAATACTTACCAACACTGAATGTACTAATTATTTAAGATACCAATTGCATTTAATGGCCAAAATCGAATCACCACATCACCGATTACTTCATCCTCTGATATGAAACCAAATGATCTACTGTCTTTACTAACCATTCGATTATCTCCAAGTACAAACAAATAACCTTCGGGTACCTTTGCGCTATTCGTAATTTCCGCTAACGTAAAATCCTCTGTTAAATAGTGATCTTTCGCAAGCAACTTCTTATATTTATCTAGGTATTCTTCTTTATAAGCCTTTCCATTAATGTACAGTGTATCTTCTTTTACCTCGATCGTATCGCCTGGTAATCCAATTACTCGCTTAACATAATTATCGTTTGAATCTGGTGCATGAAAGGCAATTTCATCAAAACGATTAATATGGCTCAATTTACTAAGGATAATTCGATCTCCATCACGCAAATTAGGCATCATCGATTCCCCTTTAACGATTGATGGGGTAAACAGAAACTGTCGACATATAAATACAATAATAAGAGCAATAAGTAATGCTTTGATCCATGACCATATTTCCTCTTTCACTTCTGCTTTCATCTCGAACACACCCTTTATCACATTCACTCACTGATTTATCTAGGCATCAGTTGAAGACTATAATTAATTAAACTATACTTACTAAAGTAACTATATCATATAGGAGAACACATTGATGAATTCTTTGAAAACAAGTTCAACATCATTTCGCTCTATTTTGTTTATTATCGGAATTATTTTTATAGCTTTCAATTTAAGACCTGCAATTACATCTGTGGGTCCACTAATAGGAACGATTAGAGACAGCATTGGTTTATCCAATTGGAATGTTGGATTAATTACAAGTCTACCTTTATTAGCATTTGCTATCATGTCTCCATTAGCCCCAAAATTGGCTAATAAATTTAATAATCAACGCTCGTTATTATTAGGATTGTCCATATTAGTTGCTGGCATTTGTATCCGGTCCATTGCTTTTACAATAACATTGTATCTTGGAACAACACTTATAGGCATAGGGATTGCAATTTGCAATGTATTGCTGCCTGGTGTAATCAAAGAAAAGTTCCCAACTAAAGTCGGTTTTATGACAAGTATTTATACAACATCTATGTCTATTTTTGCTGCCACGGCATCTGGATTAAGTATTCCGTTGTCTCAAGGACTTGGCTTGGGGTGGCAGAAAGCGCTTGGAAGTTGGGCAATACTAGCTACTATCGGCTTAATTATATGGATCATAATTGTAAATAAAGACGATCAGCAATTAGATAACCAATTATTTGAACCATCCGCGACAAAACTATTGGCCTCTCCACTCGCATGGCAGGTCACGTTATTTATGGGTGTGCAATCTTTTTTATTTTATACTACCATCTCTTGGTTACCAGAAATCTTACAAACTGGTGACATAACTAAGGCTACCGCAGGATGGCTTTTATCTTATATGCAATTTATAAGTTTACCAGCAACATTTTTAACTCCGATTCTAGCTGGTCGGTTTCGCAATCAGCAAGGTATTGTCGTTCTAATTGGGTCTTGTGCATTGCTAGGCTATAGTGGTCTATTTATTAGCGATTCACTATGGCTGAACATGATCTCCATTACCTTTATCGGATTGGCACTCGGGGCAAGCATTAGCCTTTCCTTGACCTTCCTTGGTATGCGTGCAGATAATGCACGACAAGCGGCTGAATTATCGGGTATGGCCCAATCATTTGGCTACCTATTAGCTGCTACCGGACCAATATTGATTGGATTCTTATATGATATTAGTGGTAATTGGAAATTACCACTCTTTACTATATTAATTTTCTCGAGCCTTATTGTCGTATTTGGTCTCGGTGCTGGACGAAATAAAAAAGTACTAGATTAATATATTTTCAACTGGCTTAGGGGATGGCTTACCGATATAGAATCCCTGAGCCAGATGCATACCAATTATACGGCAGTAATCAAGCTCCTCTTGACGCTCTATACCTTCGCCGAGTACTTTGATCCCCATGCCATTAGCAATCACCATTACCTGTTTTAAAAAATCCTGTTTTTGTTTATCTTGATCACAATAAGAAATATACTGTCGATCAATCTTTACATAATCGGGTGCTAATTTTTTTAGCATGTCAAGAGTCGCGAAGCCTGTACCAACATCGTCCAACGCAACTTTCATACCCGATGCTTTATACGTTTGCAATATACGTTTTAGCAAATCAACGTCTTCTATCTTTTCAGTCTCAACTACTTCAAACACTAAATCCCCAGGTGCAACCTGATAGCGTTCGACAATTGAAAAAGTATGTCTTAAGCAAAATTCCGGATTGTAAATCGTAGATGGCAAAAAGTTAATAAAGCTTTTCACCCCGGCTGGAATCGTGTTCACTCTAGTTTTCACTGCTACTTCTCTTGCTTTTTGGTCCAATAGAGAAAACAAGCCTGTTTTACTAGCAACCCCAAATAACTGACCAGGTGTTGCATTAAAATTAGCATCTCCAGAGCGAAGTAATGACTCATAACCGTAGATCGACTGATCCGATAGTTGGATAATCGGCTGAAAATGACTAATAAATTTTCCTTTTGCTATAAATTCAACAATATCCTCTTGCTCGATTCTCTCTTTTAATACTGTTAATGGGATCATCGGTCGAGAAATTTGTATATTATGTCTACTTACGTATGTCATCACATCGTTACCTATATTCGTTTCAATTGTTGACACTAAACGTAAAAGCATTGCTTTTGATTGATAAGGGATGCTAAGTAAATTTTCATCTAGTACCTCACCATTTTGCAACAATTTTCTTAATTCAAATAACCTAACGCTATTAATTGATATAAAAAGATAACCCTTTTCAACAATAGGAAAAGGCAATCCACACTGTACACATTTTTCCATTTGCACGTTTATTCACCCTTTCTCATCTGTTACTCTTTCATTTTATGATAATTTTATCTGTTAATCTAGTTATTTGGAATGATAAACTTTTCAAAATAATGGAACTTTTCCTTTTTTCACACGTATACATCTATTGGAGACAAACAACCATGAAAGAAGGGATGTGACCTTATTGTTATGTTAGATATATATTGGTGGATGCTGTGGATCAGCCTTGGCTTTGCACTGATTTTTCTATTTCTTGGCGATATTATTGATGGCATACTTGGGGGATTAGACGAATTTTTCCACCCGCTACTATTATTTGGGACGCTTTCTGTCATTGGCGGGGCAGGTGTGCTACTAACAAAGTACACCGGAATGCAAGCAGCCGTAGTATTATTAATTAGTATACTTATTGGTTTTGCTGCATATTTCCTAATTTATTATTTTCTCGTTATTCCTTTATCAAATGCAGAAACGTCAACATCAATATCGATTAACGATCTTCAAGGCAAAACAGGCGAAGTGATTACGACTATTCCTGCTCACGGTATGGGAGAGGTATTCATTGAGTCTACTAGTGGAAGCCGCAGTGAAACAGCTAAAAGCTTTGATGAAGTGGAAATCAAACAGGGAAATAAGATTGTGATTGTAGAAGTGAAAGATCTAATTGTTTATGTTTCAAAAATGGACGACTTATATTAGGGGGAAGTTAAATGGATTTATTAATTATTATCGGTGTCATTGTCGGTGTACTTCTTGCGTTTACCATTGTATTTGCGGCGCGATATAAAACAGTCGGTGCAGATGATGCCATGATCGTAACTGGAAGCTTCTTAGGTAGTAAAAATGTTCATAGATCTGATGACGGGGGTGGCATAAAGATTGTCCGTGGTGGCGGTGCATTCATATTACCTATTTTCCAACAACATGAATTAATTAGTTTACGCTCTCATAGTTTAGACATTTCAACTCCTAACGTATATACAGAAAACGGCGTACCAGTTATGGCTGATGGCACAGCAATTATTAAAGTACAAAGTACAACCGAGGGCATAGCAACAGCAGCGGAACAATTTTTAGGCAAGGACAATTCAGAACTTCGTAAAGAAGCCCAAGAAGTACTTGAAGGTCACCTACGCGCAATCCTAGGTACAATGACTGTAGAAGAAATATACAAAAACCGTGAACGATTTGCACAAGAGGTCCAAACGCAAGCGGCAGTCGATTTGAAAAAAATGGGATTGCAAATTGTTTCTTTCACCATTAAAGATGTGCGCGATGAAAATGGCTATTTAGAGGCCCTTGGTAAACCACGAATTGCTGAAGTAAAACGCGATGCACAAATCGCCGAAGCAAATGCGATGCGTGATGCTCGTATCAAAAAAGCGGAAGCAGAACGTGAAAGTAAAGGCGCAGAATTACTAAGTGAAACACAAATTGCTGAATCAACAAAAGAAAAGGAACTAAAGGTTGCTGCTTATAAACGTGATCAAGATACAGCCAAAGCAGAAGCAGACATGGCTTATAAATTACAAGTTGCAAAATCCGAACAACAGGTAATCGAGGAAGAAATGCAAATAAGACTTATTGAAAGAAACAAGCAAATTGAGATTGAAGAAAAAGAAGTATTAAGAAGACAACGTCAATATGAAGCGGAAATTTCCAAGAAGGCAGAGGCTGACCGCTATGCCACAGAACAGAAAGCCGAAGCTGACAAAGTTACTCGCGTAAGGCAAGCAGAGGCAGAGGCTGCTCAAATCCGCTTAGACGGGGAAGCCGAAGCAGATGCGATACGAGTTAAAGGTCTTGCCGAAGCAGATGCAAAGATGAAAATAGCCGAAGCAATGGAAAAGTATGGAGAAGCAGCTATTCTAGAAATGATTATCAACATGCTTCCTGACTTTGCTGCTAAGATTGCAGAACCAGTAAGTAAAATTGATAAAGTTACCGTTATCGATAATGGCAACGGAACTGGCGATGGCGCGACACGCATGAGTAACTACGTAACCAAGTTAATGAGTCAACTACCTGAAACATTAAAAGATGTATCTGGCGTAGATTTAAAAGGTATGCTAGACAACGTTGCATCCAAAAGTGAATCAAGAATAAAACAAAGTCTTGCAAACGCGGTAAACCCTGCTACTAATAAACCTGAATAATTTATTGTATAAGGTTTCTTCCCATAAATTGCGGGAGAAACCTTATATATTTTCAAACACAATGTCACAAAATCTACCTTTGACTTTACCTTACTTATATATGATGATAGATAGGTCAAAAAAATAAATAGGCTCTTTTCGTAGAGCTTGTTGTTTTTTATTTCATATTTGAAGTAAAATGCGTCGTAGTGCTAGATGCAAAGTGGCGATAAAGCTTGATAGACAAGTTCGGTGGTTTGGCGGCCACCAGAGCCCTTATTTAACCAAAAGGCACATGAATAGAATCTATTCTTAGTAGATAAGGGCTCTCATGTCCGCTAAATCACCAAATCTCTGATTTCAGGCGAAATAAGCGCCCTGGTGTCCGCTTAGGCCAAACCTTCGTACCACACGTTCCGGAAAAGGCGTACTATGAATGGTGCACTTGTACTTTTGAGTGGAAGCACTATCCCAAGGTTACATCGCATTCTAGCTATTTTACGCAATAGCTACAATCTATTAGAAAACAACACTTTACATACAAGGAGGTGAATACAGATGTTTGTTGATATAGTTGGTGAATTACAAAATGATCTTTATCCGATGTATGTTTATTTTACATTTATCGCATCTATCGTTTGTTCATTTGGAGTTTTATACCTTTCTACTACGCAGTTTAGTCATAAGCAATCTAAATTGTACGATGGATACAACTTGAATGCGCAGCATTCTACAAGAACGGATATTCATGTTCATATGCAAGATATACGCATTTGGATTACAAAGAAAACGAAACGAAAAGAAGGACCAGAAGACGATTCAGATAATCACAACTTCTCAGCTTTTTATTTTGCAATAAAAAAACGAGGAGGCAAACTATGTTTAAAGCATCTGTATTTACGTTCCGTAAAAAATATAGCATATTAGTTCTTATTTCTTTGATTGTTGTTCTTTCTGGCTGTCAAGCAGCCTCAAATGAGCCAATCGATCCTGAAACTGCCGGCTTCTTTGATCTATATTTCGTTAACACGTTCTCTATTATAATTAAAAGTGTTGCGTCATTTTTTCATGGAAATTACGGATTATCGATTGTGGTTGTTACACTAATCGTACGGTTAGCGTTAATGCCACTCATGTTGAAACAGCAAAAAGGCAGTTACAAAATGCGTGATAAAATGAGTACAATCAAGCCAGAGTTAGATGATATTCAGGCTAAATATAAAGGTAAAAAAGATAAAGATTCACAGAAAAAAATGCAACAAGAAACAATGGAACTTTATCAAAAGCATCAATTCAATCCAATCGCATCGATGGGTTGCTTGCCGATGATTATTCAGTTTCCGATATTGATTGGTTTTTACTATGCTATCAGAAGAACTCCAGAAATTGCTGAACACTCTTTTCTGTGGTTTAATCTCGGGCAAACCGACCTTGTTATGCCTTTGATCGCTGCTGGAATTTACTTTTTGCAATTTAAAACAACGCAAATCGGCTTGGAGCCTCAACAGCGTAAGCAAATGGCAATCATGGGATTGATTTCGCCAATAATGATCGGCATGGTGTCGTTTAATGCTCCAGCAGCACTGCCGTTATACTGGGCTGTAGGTGGTACTTTTCTCATATTCCAACAGTTATTGTCTAAAAAGCTCTATTCACCAAGTTTTGCGACAACTAGTAAAATATAAGAAAAGCACATCGCGCCCGCTTAGAAACGTAGCAACTGGAACGAATCGACTGAGATAAAGGAATCATGCCCCTGCATAAGGGGTATGTCGACGTTGGACGATAAGTTCGCTTTTAGTCGACCTTCCATAAAACTTGAATCAATGATGACTTATCGTAGGACGATTCGTGAAGTCGCCTAGTTTCTGGCGCTAGGAGCTAGAAACTTTTACAACTTTTTATACTTTTGTTTCTTTTAAAAAGAAAAGCCATCGAACCCCCCTTGGGGATTCGATGGCTTTATTGTTTCTATTAAACAGCATTAGGTTTTAATTCAACATCGATGTTACCTCTAGTTGCTTTTGAATATGGGCAAAAGTCATGTGCTGCTTTAGCTAATTCTTCCGCTTCTTCTTGGGTTACACCTTTGATGTTAATATTCAACGTTACACCGATTTTGAACCCATTATCAGCTGGATCCTTCATAAAACTAACATCGGCTGTAATAGAAGAATCAATTTCTTTTTTCTTGCTAGACGCAATATGATTTAGCGCACCATCATAACACGCTGCATAACCTGCCGCAAATAGTTGTTCCGGATTTGAACCTTTATCACCGGATTTATCAGCAGGGTTTACTAGTTTAAGGTCGATCAAACCATCATCTGATTTTACGTGACCATTTCTTCCTCCAGTTGCTATTGCTGTTGAAGTAAATAATACGTTACTCATTAAAAACACTCCGATCTATATGTTGATTGTTTATGTTTCTAATGTAGTTATTCCTTTATTCACCTAATTCTAAACCTATGATATGTAATAGCATTTACCCAAAGACAAATGCTCCATGCGCCACGCGGAGTAATCAACCTATAAGGAAAAAATTTTTATCTGAATCAATCTCATAAATAGTTTAAACAATTGCAGAAACGATATAATATATCGCAATTGCTACAACTATGATATAAACAGCAATTCTTACAGGACCAAATTTAGGTTTTTCCTCACTCATTGACTTTTCACCACCAACTGTTTAATTATTTGATCTTCACTCTATATTAACATTTATTTTTTTGCTAGGTTAAAGTTATATTCATCACATAAAAGATATCAAAACAAAAAAGCTCGGTAAACCCAGCTTTTTTTGTCATCTATATGTTAAAACCTAATAATATTTCCAAACTAAGATATCATTATTACCAGTTTAGTCAATTTTAATTTTGTATGGTAATTATGAAAGTGGCTCACTTCATTACTTTCACTCTTTTTAATATATCCTCTGCATTTTGAACACGTTCTTCTGTTGGTGGCTCTACTCCTTCAAGCTTATATTCTAAGCCTAAGCTCTCCCATTTATAGACTCCTAACTTGTGATAAGGTAATATTTCTATTTTTTCAACGTTGTTTAAAGTTGCAATAAAATCTGATAGACGGTATAAATACTCATCTACATCACTAATCTCTGGAACTAGTACGTGTCTGATCCACACGGGTATTTGTTGTTCTGATAGGTATGTGGCTAAGTCGATAATGTGTTCATTTGAAACACCCGTTAGCTCTTTATGCTTCGTTTGATCAATATGTTTAAGATCGTACAATACTAAATCTGTTAAGCTAAACAATTCATCTAAACTTTTCATAAACCGTGGGGAGCGACTAAAGCAACCGCCAGAGCTATCAATGGTCGTATGAATGCCTAGTTTCTTGAGTTCTCGGAACAATTCAGTTAAGAATTCCACTTGTAATAATGGCTCTCCCCCACTGACCGTTACTCCACCACCGGTTGATTGGAAGAATGGCAAATAACTCTTAATATCTTTTATCAGCTCCGCCACCGTGACTTCTTTTCCTTCATTTCGGTTCCACGTATCAGGATTATGACAAAACTGACATCGAAGCAAGCAGCCTTGTGTAAAAATAACGTAACGTAATCCCGGTCCATCTACTGTTCCGCAAGTTTCTATTGAATGAATACGACCTTTCATTTTGTTCGCCCCCTTGTTTAGACCGGGGGAGAATCCCCCCGGATTTACCTTCCCTCGTTACATGCTTCCATGGAATGTCCGATTGATCACGTCTATTTGTTGTTCTCTTGTTAGTTTAATAAAGTTAACTGCATATCCAGATACACGAATCGTTAACTGTGGGTATTCCTCTGGATGTTCCATGGCATCAAGTAATGTCTCCCTATCAAATACGTTTACATTTAAATGGTGACCATGCTTCATTACATAACCATCAAGCATGCCTGCTAAGTTGGCCATTCTTGTTGCTTCCTCTTTACCTAACGCTTTTGGAACGATAGAAAATGTATTTGATATACCATCTAATGCATATTCATAAGGTATTTTAGCCACTGAGCTTAATAATGCTAGCGATCCATTTGTGTCACGTCCATGTAACGGATTAGCGCCTGGTGCAAATGGTTCGCCTGCTTTACGTCCATCTGGTGTATTACCTGTTTTCTTACCATAAACCACGTTTGAAGTAATCGTTAATATAGACTGTGTTGGTTTAGAGTTACGGTAAGTCTTATGTTTACTAATTTTGTTCATAAATGTTTTCACAAGTTCTGCAGCAATTTGGTCAACACGGTCATCGTTATTGCCGTATTTTGGATAGTCGCCTTCAATTTCATAATCTACTACAAGACCATTTTCGTCACGAATCGTTTTTACTTTTGCATATTTAATTGCACTAAGTGAATCGGCAACTACAGATAAACCTGCAATACCACATGCCATTGTACGTAGGACTTCACGGTCATGAAGTGCCATTTCAATTCTTTCATAGCTGTATTTGTCATGCATATAGTGTATGATGTTTAGCGTATTTACATATAGTCCTGATAACCAATCAAGCATGTTATCATATTTTTTCATCACTTCATCATAATCAAGATATTCAGATGTGATTGGTGCATAGTTTGGTGCCACTTGAATCTTTAATTTTTCGTCCACACCACCGTTTACAGCATATAATAATGCTTTCGCAAGGTTGGCACGAGCACCAAAGAATTGCATTTGTTTACCAATAGCCATTGCCGATACACAACAAGCAATCCCATAATCATCACCATAAATATCGCGCATCATGTCATCGTTTTCGTATTGGATCGAGCTAGTTTTAATTGACATTTTCGCACAATACTTTTTATAGTTATCAGGTAACTTTGTAGACCATAGTACGGTTAAGTTTGGCTCCGGTGCTGGTCCTAAGTTATCTAATGTATGCAAGAATCGGAACGAGCTCTTCGTTACGAGTGGACGACCATCTAATGCCACACCACCCAATGATTCTGTAACCCAAGTTGGATCTCCACTAAATAATTCATTATAATCCGGTGTTCTTGCAAATTTCACTAAGCGAAGCTTCATGACAAAATGGTCAACTAGTTCCTGTGCTTGTTCTTCTGTTAAGACACCGTTTTCTAAATCTCTTTCAATATAAATATCTAGGAACGTAGAAACACGACCAAGACTCATCGCAGCACCATTCTGTTCTTTAATAGCGGCAAGATAACCAAAGTATAACCATTGGAACGCTTCTTGCGCTGTTGTTGCAGGCTTAGAAATATCAAATCCATAGCTTGCACCTAGCTGCTTCAACTCTTGTAATGCACGAATTTGTTCCGCTGTTTCTTCCCTGTCACGGATAATATCTTCAGACATTGTTCCATTTCCGATTACGTTCAGTTCTTTTTTCTTTTCTGTAATTAACTTATCGACACCATAAAGCGCTACTCTTCTATAGTCACCAATAATTCTTCCACGACCATATGCATCAGGCAGACCAGTAACGATACCTGCTTTACGTGCTAACCGCATTTCTGGCGTGTACGCATCAAATACACCTTGGTTGTGTGTTTTACGATATTCAGTGAATACCTTTTCTACCGCTTCATCGATTTTAAATCCATAAGATTCTGCAGCGGCAACAGCCATACGCATACCACCAAAAGGCTGTAATGAACGTTTAAACGGCTTATCCGTTTGCACGCCTACCACTGTTTCTTTCTCTTTGTTTAAATATCCTGGCCCATGTGATGTGATCGTAGATACAATTTCCGTATCCAGATCCAGTACGCCGCCATTTTCACGCTCTTGTTTTGTTAACTCCATGACTTGCTTCCAAAGGTCTAATGTGTTTTGCGTTGGCAAAGCTAAAAAGTAGTCGTTACCATCATAAGGCGCAAAATTCTTTAAAATAAAATCACGTACAACAATCTCTTTTTGCCATTTACCTTCCATAAAGCCATCCCAAGGATTCATTTGTCTTACATCGTCAGCAGTTTTCATTCTTTTTTACCTCCTTCAAGGTTTAAAAGTACATCACTTTGCTCAATGATGAACATTTAATTATCTTAATTAGATTATATACTTCAAAAGAGTTTTCGTTTGTGATTTTTATCACAAATATGAGCTGTTATAGCTAAAGTTCATTTTTTGTTCAAATTTGGTGATAGCTTTTCTTTTCGTTTTATATCCCTAATTTACCTTTATAAATAAAAGGATTTTTATATGCAATTTAATTTAATATCATATTCACAATCACGATTGTTATATACTGTATCACTCATTTTTAATTTTCTTATTAGTACAGGAATGCGGTTTTTAAATTATAGGCTATAAGGGGAAATTACTTCGGTAAAAGCGAATGAATAAGTGCTAATCTATTGCTTGTCCGAATACAATATACAAGTTATAGGTAAGGAGTGAAAGTTTTGAGCCACTTTATTAGTTACGTTTTCCTAGGCTTGTCATTGGCCGCACCGATTGGGCCGATTAATGCAGCGCAATTAGATAAGGGGATAAAATATGGCTTTCTGCATGCGTGGTTAATTGGTTTAGGATCAGTAACCGCAGATATTATTTATATGCTAACGGTATATTTTGGCGTTGTACAGCTGTTAGAATATCCACTAATTAAATCTTTTCTCTGGTCCTTCGGTTGCTTTGTACTTATTTATACTGGCATCGAAAGTTTAACAAAATCACATTCAATCACAACATCTAGTGAAAGGTCCTCTAAAAATACAGCTTTGCGAACATACATAACTGGCTTTTTATTATCTATTTCCAATCCACTCACTATCTTGTTTTGGTTAGGTATTTATGGATCTATTCTTGCTAAAACTGCTTCCGAATATGGAATAAGTCAACTATCCCTGTACAGTTGTGCAATCATCCTCGGATTATTATTGTGGGATGTTACCATGGCTATCATCTCAAGTAGCTTCCGCAAACTTCTAAACAATCGTATTTTATATGGGATATCCGTATTATCTGGAATTTCTTTAATTGGTTTTGGTTGTTACTTTGGTTATCAAGCGTTTACACTATTATTTCTTTCCTAGGACAGTCACCTATCACCCCTTCGGCTAATAATCTAACTAGTGCGAAAGGGGTGATTGTTCATGCTGTACGATTCAGCGCAAATCATTAATGAATTCCCAAAAGATGCTTGGCAACATGATGCATACCAGAAATTCCAATCCAAATTGACAGACAAACAGATGAAATTTCCTTGTATCCCTGCCACACAGGGGCTCGCACTTGACCAATTTAGATATGGATTTATTGATGATCCTACCAAACAAGAAGCTTATAAAAACATTGCCTTATTGCTAACTAATTATAGTCATGTATATAAGAATATCGGGAACTACACATCGCTCGTGCTATTTTTCAAGAATGCAGAAAGCACCCGAAACTATTCCATTGCTAATTATGAATCGCTTTTTTGGGAGATACTTAGCCAAAGTAGTGACTATGACCCATCCACATGGCCAGAGAAAATACCAACGGATTCAAATGATTCGTTATGGGAATTTTGTTTTGAACAGGAACGTTTTTTTGTTTTTGCTGCTACACCAGCACACGAACATCGTCAAAGTAGAAACTTTCCGTATTTCATGTTCGCGATTACACCACGATGGGTGTTTGATTCCTTTCAACAACAAAAGTCTGCACAAGCCATTAAAAAAAGGATTCGGGAACGATTGAACGACTACGATGCCATTGAACCCCATCCCGAATTAAAACTATATGGAGAAAAAGATAATCATGAAGCGAAACAATATTTCTTGCGAGATGATCAGTCTTCCTTGTCTCAATGTCCATTTCATCGGTCTTTATCAAATAAAGACTGAGGTGTTTCTTTGATTTCTGGTCCTTTCCAACGTTTTCTTCTTGAGAAAGTGACCAGGCTAATTACAATAAGAAACGCTAAGCTAATTAGAAAACCTTTTCGACTGGTTGCATCCATCCAGGTTCCTGTTATTGCGAATCCGATTAACAGGAGGCCTAGGCCTTGCTTACTTTTGCCAATAAACTGCGGTTTCATCAGTTTACGATATGTTATAAGTATAAACAGCCATGTATATAACAGCATTAAGCCAGCAGCGGTTGTAAAATACTCATATATTTGATCCGGCAATAATAAGGAAACAACAATCGAAATAATTAATCCTGATGTTGTCCATGTTAAAGCTCTGAACGGAACCCTTCCTGTTTTGGCAAGATAGGCGGGCGCATCTCCATCCTTTGCCAACGTAACAAGCATGGAAGTGATTGCGTATAGCGATGCAACCATCGTCGAAAAGCCTGCTATTATTAGTGCACCATTGAAAAGGTGAGGAATAAACGCTAAATTATAATCCTTTAAAGCAACAATGAACGGACTTTCTTCCGTCGTAAATGAGTCCCAAGGAACTAAAAACAAGGCCAATCCAAGCGATGTTATGTAGATCAGCCCTAGAGATAATAACATGATTTTGCCTGATTTCGGAGCTTGCTTAGGATCCTCAAGATCATTTGCCATAATCCCCATCACTTCTATCCCACCAAAAGCGTAGAACGCATATATTAGCGCTGTCCAAAAACCTAAAGTACCATTCGTAAATAAGCTATCATAGTTAATGCTAAAAGAATTTTCCGCTCTTTCTCCATTTAACAATCCAAAGATGGCTAAAAGCGCCAATATGATAAACATGAGAATAGCTGCAACTTTTACTACTGCGAATATATTTTCAAATCGTTCAAAACCATTAACACCCGTTAAAATCACTAAAAGTCCAAGCACACCATAAATAGCTGAAAGAATCCACAGTGAAACATCCGGAAACCAAAACTGTGTAAAAATTGCTAATGCAGTCAGTTGACTTCCCATAATTAACATTTCCGATGACCAATACACCCAGCCATTACTAAAACCTGCCCATCTTCCAAAAGCTTGCTTAGCATATGAACGAAAAGACCCTTTTTCAGGGTGCGCAGCCGTCATCTTTGCTAGCGCATCAAAGACAATATAAGTACCGATTGCAGCAAGAAGAAATGCAAAAATGACGGAAGGACCAGTCTGTTTTATAGCAATACTTGAACCTAGAAAAAAACCAGTACCTATAATACAACCAATTCCAATTAGGGAAAGCTGCCACCATGTGATCTTTTTATTATTTGAACCTGACTGTTTAGCCATTATGATTCCTCCATTCATCCCCTCATTAGTCTAGGAAATATGGAGCGTATTATTCTGAAATAAAGATCGATAAGTACAACAATAATTGCCATAAAAAGAACAATGACTGATACACCTTCGTATCAGTCATTGTTCTTTTATTAATTATTCGCTTGATCTGCTTCCTCTTGTGGCGATGGATTTTTTACAAACAAGGACAAAACAAGGCCTATAATCGCAATACCACTAGCAACCCAAAAGGCTACATTTACACCGTGAATCGACTCCGCTGGGGTTGCATTAACACCAGTATCCAACGCAGCACTCGTCATTACCGTAACAAGGATAGCCGTTCCAATAGACGCTGCAACCTGACGCATCGTATTGTTCATCGCAGTACCATGTGGAATTAATCGTAGCGGTAACTGATTTAAGCCTGCTGTGGTGACTGGCATCATTACCATAGATATCCCTAGCATCCGAATTCCGAACACGATAGTTAAGTATGTTAATGTTGTTTCTTCAGATAAGTTTGTAAACAATAGTGTTGTAACCGTAATAATACTCAATCCAGTAATTGCTAATTTTCTAGCGCCAATCTTATCGAATATTCTACCTGTGATCGGTGACATGATTCCCATTAAAATAGCACCTGGCATTATCATTATCCCAGATTCTAAAGCCGTAAACCCAGCCATATTTTGCATGTAAATGGGTAAAATGGTTTCTGATCCGATTAAAGACATGAAAATAATCATACCAATTGCTGTAGTAATTGTGAACGTAGAGTTCTTAAATACTCGAAACTCTAAAATTGGCTGCTCTAGCTTAAATTGACGTAGAATAAAAATGGTTAAGCAGATGGCTCCGACAATTAACGAAAGCATAACTTCCATACTTGACCATCCATGATCTCCAGCACTACTGAATCCATATAATAGGCCGCCAAATCCTAATGTAGACAGTACAATTGACAGAATATCAACTTTAGGAAATGTTTGCTTCGTCACATTCTTCATAAGAAAATAAGCAACAATTAGGTCAATAATAATAATTGGAACGATAATGACAAACATATATCTCCAGTGGTAAGACTCCACGATCCATCCAGATAAAGTTGGTCCTATTGCAGGTGCAAAGGATATGACTAATCCCGCCATCCCCATTGCAGCTCCTCGTTTATTTATTGGAAACACAATCAGAAATACCGTCATCATTAATGGCATCAGAATACCAGCTCCACTAGCCTGGATAACCCTGCCAACCATTAAGATTGGAAAACTAGGTGCGACGATACATATTATTGTACCGACCCCAAAAATCACCATTGCTGACATAAATAATCTTCGTGAGGTAAAAGTTTCTATTAAAAATGCTGTAACAGGAATCATAATCCCATTCACTAGCATAAAGATGGTTGTTAACCATTGTGCTGTATTTTCTGAAATTTGAAAATCACTCATAATATGAGGGATTGCCGTAGCAAGTAGTGTCTGATTCAAGATTGCCACAAATGATCCGGCAAGTAATATGGCTACTATTGGTAATCGATTGAAGTTTTGTTCCCCGTTTGTTTGTTGTTCACTCAACTTATTCATCCCCTTTATTTCCGAACTCCAAATCCCTTA
Organism: Radiobacillus sp. PE A8.2; assembly: GCF_045635475.1. Taxonomy (NCBI): domain Bacteria; kingdom Bacillati; phylum Bacillota; class Bacilli; order Caryophanales; family Bacillaceae; genus Radiobacillus; species Radiobacillus sp. PE A8.2. The sequence goes on from NZ_JBJGXI010000038.1 coordinate 32,556, forward strand.
ATAATGCAAGATGTGATATGTGCTTCTCCACATTTATCTTACTTCCAATAAAAGAAAGAAGCGCTTGTATTAAAAAGGCTCTTGGCTTATTGCTTTCCAACTCTTCATGTAATAAATCAATAGACTCAACCACTGCTTGCTTCTCTTGTTTTGGTAATTGGCTGCTTTTAACTTCTCGTCTGATTTGTTCTGCGATGTCTGTACATTGCTCTTGTATTGATTTTTTTTCCACAATAGTCTCAGCTGCTTCAAATTCTTGCATTACCTCTGTGGTCAAGACTGGATTTACTTGATTATTTTCCATACTGGCAACAACCGATTCAAGACTAAACACAACAAAATCTGCGATAAGCTCACTTTTCAAATATAACCCTTCTTGCGTAATTAATTGAAGATATCCTTTTAACATCGCTTGAAACTGTATTGCCAAATCCCAAACGATTGGAATAACTTTATTACCGTAAGCTTGCATAAGTGCTTCCTTATGCCAATTAATCATTTCTACTCGTATTTGTTTCATTAAATGAAAAAAATCCATATTCTTTTCTAGCGGGAGGGAGGTTGACAATAAATGAAAGAACTCTTTATTCTCAATCATTCCTTCTAATTCAATAACGACGGTTTTTCTTAATTTATTTTCAGGTGATAATGATTGATCTAAATGAATAAATTGCATATTTTGAATCATTTGATCATGGTTAAATTTAAACACCTGAATAAGTAAGTCTTCCTTAGAAGTAAAGTACTTATATAAAGACCCTTTTGATATCCCGCAATCCTCAGCAATTTGCTGTACCGATGTTGAAAAGTAACCGTGAATTGAAAATTGCTTGATTGCAGATTTCATTATTTCCGTACGTTTATCTGTCAATTAGTATCACCTCTCCCTATTTTAAAACCACGTGACTACTTGGTCACAATAAAACTACTCGGTTTTCACACACAAAGAACATTATAAAAATCATCTCAACTAAAGTCAAACATTGAGCCTCAATTCGATATGAACACATTACTATCGCCTAGAATACATTATGGTTGTATTCATTTTTAAATATGGGGAGGATTACTAATGGATAATTACTACAGAGGTACATTCAAACATCATGATCACTTTCCACCACAGCATCAGCCGCAGCAGCCTGGAATCGAATCGTTAATGGTTCCACGGCCGATTATAGAAGATACTAATTATAAAGGCTCAGGGAAACTTAAAAATAAAGTAGCCATTATCACTGGAGGCGATAGCGGTATTGGGGCAGCAACAGCAATTGCTTTTGCAAAAGAAGGGGCGGACTTGGTTATCCCCTACTATTACGAGTATGAAAATGAAGATGCATTTCGCACAAAAAAGCGTATCGAACAACTTGGACGACGATGTTTATTAATTGTTGGAGACTTAAGAGCTGAGGAACATTGTCAGTACGTGGTTAAACAAACGATTGATCAGTTTGGGAAACTCGATATCTTAGTAAATAATCACGGGGTTCAATTTCCTCAGGATAGCTTGTTAGACATAACGAGTGAACAATTCGATGATACATTTAAAACGAACATTTATGCATTCTTTTATTTATCCAAAGCCGCTTTGATTCATTTAAAACGCGGGAGTTCAATTATTAATACCGCATCGATTGTTGCTTATGAAGGACATGAGAAATTAATTGACTATACGGCCACAAAAGGAGCAATCGTTGGATTCACTCGAGCATTGTCCCAAAATTTAGCCGATAAGGACATTCGCGTCAACGCCGTAGCACCTGGTCCAATTTGGACACCACTAATTCCATCAAGTTTCTCTGCAAACTATATAGCAGAAAACTTTGGGCAAGATGTGCCAATGAAACGTGCCGGCCAGCCATATGAGCTCGCACCGGCCTATGTGTATTTAGCTTCGGATGATTCGTCTTATGTATCTGGGCAAGTTATTCATGTAAATGGAGGTACGATGGTGAGTTCATAACCGATTATTTTTATTGTGTCTACAATTTGTAAACGTTAAGGTGTAGACACGGAACTACATAAGTGATGTAAAACTGGGGAACCACTACGTGGATGCGTGAGGGACGGCAACTGAACCTGAGCGGCCATATATACCCTTATTTTGAATAAATACCAAAATATATTAATTACGCGGCCAAGAGAGCGCTTATTTACTAAAAACAACCTAAAACAGCAATGATTCAGTCAAATAAGTGCGCTAGTGGCCGTACAATTCTAATTATGCACCTTTTGTCACAGATAAGCGTCATGGTGGCCGCTTACTAAATCGCGAACACCCTGCCACAAGTGATAACTCAGACTCCAACATACAAACAAAAATTCCGAGTTCATTTTCTTTACAACTTACTGCTTGTTGGGCATGATAATTATTAAGGAGGCAGATAACATATGAATAACTTTACATTTTACAATCCAACAAAATTAATCTTTGGAAAAGGACAAATAGACAAAATAACCGAGGAAATTCCGCAGTATGGTAAAAAAGTATTGCTCGTTTATGGCGGTGGTAGCATTAAGCGTAACGGCCTATATGATCAAGTAAAAGAAAAGCTTGCAGAAATAAATGCAGAGGTGTTTGAACTTGCAGGCGTGGAGCCAAACCCACGAGTGACTACAGCTAGAAAAGGTATTGAAATATGTAAATCAGAAGGTATCGACTTTTTACTAGCAGTTGGGGGTGGCAGTACGATCGACTGTACGAAAGCCATTGCTGCAGGAGCGAAATCTGAACATGATATTTGGGATATCGTTACTAAGAAAGTTGCTGCAAAAGACGCCTTACCATTCGGAACGATCCTTACTTTGGCAGCGACTGGTTCTGAGATGAATGCTGGATCGGTTATCACTAACTGGGAAACGAACGAAAAACACGGTTGGGGAAGCCCTTACTCTTTCCCAAAATTCTCTATTTTAGATCCTGTTAATACATTTTCAGTACCTAGAGATCAAACAATATACGGGATTGTTGATATGATGTCTCACGTATTAGAGCACTATTTCCATCACGTTTCTAATACACCATTCCAAGATCGTATGTGTGAAGGACTTTTACGTACAGTAATGGAAACAGCTCCAAAGCTTCTCGAAGATCTCGAAAGTTACGAGCACCGAGAAACAATCTTATATTGCGGAACAATGGCATTGAACGGTGTTGTCAATATGGGCTATAGCGGTGATTGGGCAACACACAATCTAGAGCATGCAGTTTCTGCTGTTCACGATATCCCTCACGGTGGTGGCCTTGCGATTATCTTCCCTAATTGGATGAAGTATAGCTTAGATGAAAATGCAGGTCGATTTAAGCAATTGGCAGAACGGGTATTTGATGTGAGTGCGGATGGTAAATCTGACCGTGAAGTAGCATTAGAAGGTATCGAGAAACTTCGGGCATTCTGGAATAACATTGGTGCTCCTTCTACTTTAGCTGATTACGAAATCAAAAAAGATAGTGTCGAGCTCATGGCAGAAAAAACGGTAATAGCTAATGCTTCTTTTGGTAACTTTAAAAAGCTAACCAAAGAAGATTCAGCCGCTATTTTTGAAGCTAGTTTGTAAAAAGAAAAGTGCGGGGCGCCGGTTTAGAAACATAGCGACTGGCCTCGGAGCTAGAACATCAAAATTAATCCCCCTGTATCTAAACACAGGGGGATTTTTTTTACAACTCCGAACCATTGGTTGTAATCACATTTTTGAACCAATCGAAGCTTTTCTTCTTATAACGTTTTAAATCTCTTAAATCCTCTTCACCGCGGTTAACATATACAAATCCATATCGCTTGGTCATTTGGCCACTAGAGCTAAGAATATCAGTAGAACCCCACACGAGGTAGCCAAAGATGTCCACGCCTTCCTCCATTGCTAACTTCATTTGGTGGATATGATCGCTTAAATATTTAATACGCTGATCATCTTCTATGGTATTATTTTCATCTAATTCTTCTCTAAGTCCAATTCCATTTTCGGTAACAAAGATTGGTAATCGATAGCGAGCATACATATCTTTAAGTGCGAGTCTAAATCCAATTGGATCAATAGCCCAACCCCATTCATTCTCTTCTAGATGAGGATTTTGTCCCACACCGGCCATAATATCTTCATCGTCACTAGCCTCTACGGTGTTGCTCTTGTAATAACTGATGGAAAGATAATCGACTGTGTTTTCTTTTAGTAATGCAGTATCACCTTCCTCGAAGGTTGGCATGATACCCTTCTTTTCCAGGTCACTTGTGACATATGTAGGGTATTCTCCGAACGAAAACACATCAAAATAAAAATCATTAAGCAATTCTTTTGCTTTATAATTTGCTAGCACATCCTCTGGTTGTGGTGTTAATGGATACGTCGTAAAATACGTAATCATTCCCGCCATTTGACCATCCGGAATAATTTCATGAAGTGCTTTTGTTGCTTTGGCATGAGCGATAAATGCATTATGGCAGACTTGATATCTTAGTGCCTCTGAATCTGCATCTCGAACGACACCCCAATATTGCGGTTTTAATAAGATTAAGTTTTGCTCATTAAACGTGAGCCAATACTTCACTTTATCTTTATAACGCTCAAAAACTGTTCTTGCATATTTTTCGAATAAATCTACGACCTTTCTAGATGCAAAGCCGTTATATTTCTCAGCTAATGATAAAGGAAGATCGAAATGGCAAAGCGTAATAACTGGCTGAACGCCATTTGCAATCATCTCATCGAAAACATCGTCATAAAATTGCAAGCCTTCTTCGTTAGCTTCACCCTCACCGTCAGGGAAAATTCTTGACCAGGAAATGCTCGTCCGATAAGCGTTAAATCCCATTTCTTTAAATAATGCAATGTCCTCTTTGTAACGATTATAAAAGTCAGTTGCTACTTTCCAATCAGAATGACCTGTCGGAATTGGTCTAGCATCAACGGTCGATGGACCCTTACCCCCTTCATTCCATGCGCCTTCTGTTTGGAATGAAGTAACTGCGCCTCCCCATAAAAATCCTTCTGGTATAACATTTTTGTTTGTCATTTGCGTATAACACCTCTCTAATAATTATTTTAAAATATTATTAAATCCGCCAATCTCATCATTACTTTATAAAACCTTTCGTGACAACATGAATTTGGAGATGTTTAATTTATTGTCGCAAATGGGTATATAAGTAACAGGAAATTAGTTAAGTAATTTATATCGCAATTTAAGTATATCGTAGGTAAAAAGAGCGTGCAATTAATTAATCGTTAACTTTACTTTAACTTAAAAATTAATGATTTGCTTTTTCGTTATCTTTTTTATCATTATCTTTGTCTACTTCTTCAGGTAATGGATCAACGGTATGTTTATAGCTGTAACCTTTATTGATTGTCATAATCGAGAGACCTAATACGGCAATAACAAGGATTGTACAGATGATAGCAATTGTGATAAATAACATGCGGGTAAACTCCTCATTCTTTTTATTTCTTAACTTAGAGGATACCTTCATTAGATATAAATAACAAGTAACTTTGGTACTGGATGGAATCACATAAATAGGGAAATTTAATTATAAAGCAAAGATAGGAGTGAAGATTAACATGGAACAAAATGAAATAATTGAAAAGGTAGACGAGATACTGTCAAAGAACTCTCTCGGAACGCTTGCTACAGTTCGAGATAATAAACCCTTTTCACGTTATATGACGTTTTATAATGACGACTTACATCTTTATACAGCAACAAACAAGGACACACACAAAGTGGAGGACTTAGAAGAAAATAATCACGTCCATATCCTACTTGGCTATCAAGGCGAAGGACTAAAAGACCAATACATTGAAATTGAAGGAAAAGCAATCATTCAAGACTCCGAAGAAGTAAAGCAAAAAATTTGGAAAGAAGAACTTGAACCGTGGTTTGATGGACCTAACGACCCGAATTATACCGTGTTAGAAATTGCTCCAACAGAAATTCGGTTAATGAACACAGCAGATGGTCAACCAGAGGTATTAGATTTTTAATGTTTGTGATCAACATATATTCTACTTTAGAGCAAACTAAATAATAAAACGCTGGTGCACAAGTTGAGCTTTAGCACCAGCGTTTTTTTAAACATCAATGTTCGTTTCATTTATTTACTACTTTACTGATCACATTCAGAACTGTTTCAACGTCTTGTTTCGTAATATGAAGATGTGTGATAAACCGTATCGTATTAGGACCAAAGGCATTAGCTAATATATGATTATCTTTTAGTACATTTAAAAATTGATCTGCGTTGTAACCAGCTTCAGCAACATTAACTAACAAAATATTTGTCTCTACTTGGTTTTCAACAATTAGACCTTTTATATTTGCAAGTCCATTTGCTAAAACCTTCATGTTATCGTGGTCTTCGGCTAATCGTTCGACATTTTCTTGTAGAGCGATTAATCCTGGTGCTGCAACAATACCCGCTTGTCGCATCCCACCACCGAGGCGTTTTCGCCACTTACGAGCTTGAGTAACAAATTCTTTTGTGCCTGCTATAATAGAACCTACAGGTGCACCTAAACCTTTAGATAAACAAAACTGAACAGTATCAGTGTATGATGCGTAGTCTTTTACAGAAATCCCAGATGCCACTGATGCATTGAATAAACGAGCACCATCAAGGTGGACTGGAACATTATTTTCTCGCGCAATATCGTAAATAGCTTTCATATTTTCTAGTGGTACTAAGGCTCCGCCGGCTTTATTGTGGGTATTTTCAACACAGATTAGCCCTGTCTCAGGAAAATGGATATCTTCAGCTCTTATAGCTGCCGCCACTTCTTCCGGTTTCATTGCTCCACGTTCGCCAGATATTGTTTTCGGTTGTACACCAGCAAATGCCGATAGTGCTCCACCTTCATATAGGAAGATATGCGAACTAGCTTCTAAAACAACCTCGTTACCAGGACGACAATGGGTTAACGCTGCTATTTGGTTCCCTTGCGTGCCGCTTGTGACAAATAAGGCAGCTTCTTTGCCAAGCATGTTTGCAGCTACTTCCTCAAGTTTATTAACAGTCGGATCGTCACCATAAACATCGTCTCCTACCTCTGCTTCATAAGCCGCTTTTCTCATCTTTTCTGACGGCTTCGTAACTGTATCACTTCTTAAATCGATCATCGTATATCCCCCTTTGATTACTAATAATATATCACAAACTTATTACACTTCTATATTAAGTCAATTTCATAATTACCTTATACAGCTATCTTCATCCATATATAGTTCGGAGACGGTTTAATTCGACTATATGGATGAAGATAAAAATCAATATTATGAAATTGATATTTATTGCAAAACATTTCACAAATTTGAAACAAACGGTAAAGTTTGTTAATGTTTTCACATGTTATGATTACCTCATAAAGAACTTAAAGAGGTGATCAAAATGATTTTACACGAATGGAAGGAATTTGGTACAGATACAGATGTGTATACGAAAGAAGTATTTGAAAAAGAAATTGGTGATAGATTCGAAGCAATGCTTTTCGAAGGAGAAAAAGATATCCCGACATATATCTGGACCACAAATTTTGTTGTATCCATTAAGCCAAATGCAAGAATGTATAAGGATCTATCATTTGTCAAGATTCCCCGTAACCCACTCGACATCGTACGACCATAGCTTTTCGTACGGTTATACTTGCTCAATGTTTCACAATTAAATTATAATTAGGAGGTCTTTTCTATGGTTGTTACAAAAGTAATGAAAAAACCGGAAGAAAATGTAGCAGAAAGCATCGATAAACTTGTATCTAACGGCATGCAAGCACTAAAGGAAATGAAAAAGCTCGACCAAGAACAAATTGATATTATCGTAAAAGAGATGGCATTGGCCGGGTTAGGTCAGCATATGGTGCTCGCCAAGCTTGCTGTGGAAGAAACAGGCCGCGGTGTTTATGAGGACAAAATCATAAAAAACATTTTTGCTACAGAGTACATTTATCATAATGTAAAGTACGACAAAACAATTGGGGTAATTAATGAAAATCCCCATGAAGTTATGGTAGAGATCGCAGAACCAATCGGGGTAATTGCCGGCGTAACTCCGGTGACCAATCCAACGTCAACTACTATGTTTAAATCTATTATTTCAATAAAAACGGGCAATCCAATCATCTTTGCCTTTCATCCATCTGCGCAAAAGTCTAGTGCTGCCGCTGCCAGGGTATTATATGAAGCAGCTATAAAAGCAGGTGCACCTGAGCATTGTATCCAATGGATTGAACAACCATCCTTAGATGCGACACAGCTATTAATGAAGCATGATCGTATTGCCTTGATTCTTGCTACCGGTGGATCTGGCATGGTGAAGGCTGCCTATAGTTCCGGCAAACCAGCATTAGGTGTAGGACCAGGTAACGTTCCTTGCTATATGGAGAAATCAGCTAATATTAAACGATCTGTTAATGATTTAATTCTTTCTAAAACATTTGATAACGGTATGATCTGCGCATCTGAACAAGCAGTAATTATTGATAAAGAAATCTACAACGATGTGAAGCAAGCATTGATTGATAATAGCTGCCACTTTTTAACTACTGATGAAAAGTCAAATGTTGAAAAACTTGTAATTAACGAGAATACTTGCGCAGTTAACCCAAGCATCGTTGGAATGCCTGCATATAAAATTGCAGCGTTAGCAGGAGTTATCGTTCCAGAAGAGACAAAAATTTTGATTGCAGAATTAACCGGAGTTGGACCTGACCATCCCCTATCTAGGGAAAAATTAAGCCCAGTTTTAGCTTGCTATAAAGTAAACAACGCGGAAGAAGGCATGAAACGCGCCGAGGAAATGCTTGAATTTGGCGGACTCGGTCATTCTGCGGTTATCCATTCTGAAAATCAATCAGTGATTGATGCGTTTGGAAGAAGAATGAAAGCGGGGCGTTTAATTGTTAACACACCATCTTCTCAAGGAGCTATTGGAGACATTTATAATGCGTATATGCCATCATTAACACTTGGTTGCGGCTCTTATGGAGGAAACTCTGTCTCTACAAACGTAGGAGCAGTTCACTTAGTGAACGTCAAGAAAATGGCGAAAAGAACGGTGAATATGCAATGGTTCAAAGTTCCACCAAAAATTTATTTCGAAAAAAATGCTGTCCAATATTTAGCTAAAATGCCGAATATCTCTAAAGCATTTATCGTTACTGATCCGATGATGGTCAAATTCGGTTATGTTGATAAAGTTCTTTATTACCTACGTAAACGACCAGATTATGTACACTGTGAGATCTTTTCTGATGTAGAACCAGATCCATCAAGTGATACAGTTATGCGCGGTGCGGCGGCGATGAGAGAATTTCAACCAGATGTGATTATCGCTCTTGGTGGCGGATCTGCAATGGATGCCGCTAAAGGCATGTGGTTATTTTATGAGCACCCGGACACTGATTTTAACGGTCTAAAACAAAAATTCTTGGACATTCGCAAACGGGTATTTAAGTTTCCACAATTAGGAAAACAAGCACAATTTGTCGGAATTCCTACGACTTCAGGTACTGGTTCAGAGGTAACATCATTTTCCGTTATTACCGATAAAGTTAATAATGTAAAATATCCATTAGCTGATTATGAATTAACACCAGACGTGGCAATTATTGATCCGCAATTTGTAATGACCGTACCGAAGAAAATAACGGCAGATACCGGTATGGATGTGTTAACCCATGCGATTGAGGCATACGTCTCAAACATGGCTAACGATTATACAGATGGCTTAGCGATTAAAGCAATCCAGCTTGTTTTTGAATATTTACCAACTTCATATAAAAATGGAGATAATGAAAAAGCACGCGAAAAAATGCATTATGCATCAACCATTGCGGGCATGGCCTTTGCCAATGCTTTTCTAGGAATTAACCATAGTCTTGCACACAAGCTAGGCGCAGAATTCCATATTGCACACGGGCACGCCAATACCATCTTGTTGCCACACGTTATCCGATATAATGCAACAAAACCGAGAAAATTTGCTGCATTTCCAAAATATGAGCACTTTATTGCGGATGAACGTTATGCGGAAATCGCAAAAATTCTAGGACTTCCTGCACGTACAACAGAAGAAGGGGTAGAAAGCCTCGTCCAAGCAATCATTACATTAGCAAAAGAATTAGAAATCACAATGAGCATCAAGGGCTGTGGTGTTGATGAAAAAATCTTCGAACAAAAAGTGGAGCTTTTAGCAGATCGTGCTTTTGAGGACCAATGTACAACGGCAAACCCTAAGCTACCGCTTGTTACGGAGTTAGCAGAAATATACCGTAAAGCTTATAAAGGCGTTTAATCTTCTAGACTGTTTTCTAAAAGATTGTTGTTATTGACACAAGAAAATGCGCCGAAGCGTGTGGCGGTCCAGGCGAAATGGGATTTGTTTGACGTCGGCGGACACCACAGCTCTTATCTGTGACAAAAGTGTTATATGTGGAATTGCGCGGACTCCAGTGCACTTATTTAAATAAAATACTTGCTGTAATATGCTGTTTCTAGCAAATAAGTGCTCTGGTGGCCGTCAAATAGTCAAAACCGGCATTTCAGGTAAAATAAGTGTTCCTGTGTCCACTGAAATTCTTAGCCTGTTTGTATGTCCTAATTACTGACCAATGACAGCGTTCCCCGTGGAAAAGACAACTTCTATGTGTCCATCAATGACGAATAGCATCAAATAATTCCTCCTTGTTTTACAACAGGGAGGAATTTCTTTATTTTTCTAGAAGACAAGTACTAACTCATAATTTCTGGAAAGGATGATCATGTGTCTTTATATAGTCAAGATGCTTTACTTGGTAAGCATGCGCTAATTACTGGTGCAACGGGAGGAATCGGTTATGAAACTGCGCTAGTTCTTGCTTCGATGGGTGCATCTCTCACGATTACTGGTCGACGTGAAAAAAAACTAAATGAATTAAAAGACCAGATTACTAGTCGATATCCGGAATCAACAATTTTCAGTTATGTTGCCGATTTAGCTGAAGCTAGTGAACGAGAAGCACTACTCAAAAATGCCGAACAAGCTAATGGGCATATTTCTTTACTCGTTAATTCAGCTGGTACCTTAGGTGGGGACACAGTCGAAAAACTCACACAAGAAGAGCTTGAGCATGTGATGCACCTGAATTACACGGTACCTATTTTGCTATCGCAAGCCGTTTACGAAAAAATGAAACAAAAAAGGGACGGTGCCATTGTGAACGTCTCGTCTTTATCAGGACTTCGAGGCACATACGGAGGAACAGCTTATTGCGGGTCGAAGTTTGCACTAATCGGATTTACCCAGGCTTTTGCCCTTGAAGCCATTGAACATGGGGTGCGCGTTAACGCTGTTTGTCCGGGATATGTGGATACAGCTATGGGAAGACAAGCAATCCGAACAAAAGGCGAAAGAGAAGGCCGTTCATTTGCAGAACAATTTGCATTAGCTGCACAAGGATTGCCGTCCGGAAGAATTACCACCCCAATCGAAGTAGCAAATACAATTGCCTATTTATTATCAGATGCTGCCAGTAATATTGTCGGTGAATCCGTGAAGATCTCCGGAGGCTCTGTGATGAGATAAAGAAAATAGACCCCAAGGGTCTATTTTCTTTTATGCGTTATTTAATCGCTCGCAATACTTCTAAGAGCATTTCTTTAAACGTTGGTTTATTTATTTGTTCACATACAGTAACATTTGCAGGTTTTTGTAAGCGTCCGTTAATATCTACTACACTGTAGCCTCTTGTGAACTCGCCTTTTGTTTCAACGTCAACATAGTAGTTTCCCGATTTTTCCATAAGCGTCGGGTTGGCTGCCACTGCCATTAGCAATGTATCTGGGTGTGTCGTTCCGTTAATTTTGTGGACTGCTTTATTAAATTGCTTTACTACTTTATTCACTGCAACAAAAAACGCAGAACCTGCTGTATGTAGTTGTTCAATATCCTCGTGATCACGATCCTCCATGATCGAATAACGTGTGCACATCTCCCAACCAACCATTGTAGTTGGGATTCCAGCGTTTAGTACGATTCTTGCCGCTTCTGGATCAACGTAGAAGTTGTACTCTGCAGCAGGGGTAATATTTCCAAGATCGTTATTTGTTCCACCCATGATGTGTAAATGTTTAATTTCCGGAACAATCGATGGATCCTTCTTGATCGCCATCGCAATGTTTGTTAATGGCGCAATAGCTAATAACTCGATTTCACCTGGATTTGCATGGACAGCATCAATTAAAAAATCAACCGCATGCATCGTCTCCGCACGTTGCTCAGCTTTAGGAAAATTAGCTCCTCCCATACCATCGGAACCATGCACATCCTCGACAGTAAGATGCTTGTCTGTTCCTAATTGTAAAATAGGCGCTTGATACCCTTTATAGACTGGAATTTGTCCACCTTTTCCTGCCACTTGCACGGTGTAGAGCGCGTTTTCCACTTGCTGACCAAAGTCAACGTTGCCTCCAGTAATCATAATCCCTTGCACATCGAAATAATGGAGCGCAGTTAAAATAGCAATCGTGTCATCCCCTGCTGTATCCGTATCAATAATCACTTTCCTCATATCAACACCGCCTATTTAACCTTTTTTGCTAAATCGGTAATATAGGAGAAGAAGGCATCCGCATTTACATCATAAACAACTTGCACATCTCTGCCTTGATCTGATAAGACTGTTTTCCCTTGGCTTGGTCCATCTGTTTCGACCGAACTTTTCACTTGTTTGGATTTTACGAGTTCCGGCTTCCCTACAGATGCTGTTGTTAACACATCCCACAGATAGTATGTGGAATTAGTTTCCATATGTACTAATGGTGGAACTGCAGCATAACATTGACCGAGAAAATCAACACCTTCAAATTTTCTTTCTGCTGCCCATTTATTACGAACATCTAACGTTAATGGAACCTGTTGTGTGCTTTCTAAAGCTACCATATCAATTTCGATTCCACTTGCCCAGACACGTTGAACCGCTGCTGGATCCCAAAATGCGTTCCATTCAGCTGTTCCATCATGCTCGGGTTCTTCTACATTCCCTACTTCCTGGAATGTTCCACCCATCCAAATCAGTTTATCAATCTTTGCTTCAATCTCCGGTGCTTCATCTAATGCACGAGCAAGATCTGTTAAAGGGCCCGTAAACAGCAAAGTAGTTTTTTCTTCAGTTTCTTTTAGTTTTTCAATCATATGCTGATGCGCCCAAGAGTCGCTAAGTGGCGCCACCATTTTTCCACTTTCATTAAGAATTGGTAAGGCATCAACCGTAAAAGTATGCATTCTCCAATCACTAGGAAAAGGATTTGCTCCTCGTGAATTAGATTTTGCTACTTCTATCGGATAAGCGCTAAAACGATCAATTATTTTTCTACTCGCATTCGCTCCCGGCTCCAGATAGCCGTCTGCTGGAATAACAGAAACACCTGTCACCTCTATGTTTTCCATTTGTGTTAATAAGAATAATGACACAAGATCATCCACACCTGCATCGTGGTTAAAGTAAATTTTTCTAGACATGTTGTCCTCCTTATTCATTGCTAACATTGAAATCTACACTGTCCCCATAATACTACTTTTTCATTTATGAAACCAATCTATCACTTTTAACAAGTACAAAACACGCGAATCTGTTAAGACTCGCGTGTTTTGTACTTGTTAAAGGAAAGAACGGAAAAAATAATCTCCATCCCTTTTTACCCTACATTCCGTTCAAAACCTAAATACCTCGTCCCTTGAAATGTCAATGTACCGAAATCTCCCTCAGCAAGCTGTCCATAGTCGCTACCACTCATACTAAATTCTGATCTGTCACCACTGTCGAACTCAAAGGTTACATAATAAGATGTCCGCGAGCCCGAATGCATGTGATCATTGTTGCTGTGCATCCGCCGACTAACATGTGTACGTTTTGATTTTACCTGAGCTGGTACAGCAAGCCTCGGTGATTGATTATTTTTGCTCCACTCTGTGATCCCTTTAACTACAGTAAATAAAATCATCCCTATAACAATAACAAAAATAATTCCGATAAAAATTGGTACAAAATTAAACATAAAACTGCCACCACCAGAAAAAAATGGATCTCCCATGATAATCTGCCCCCCTTATATATAAATGTACGATTGAGAAACCTCTATTGTTTCAAGTTAAATACTCCGACAATAACGCAAAGAAACATAGTTCTCTCCCGGAGCATTAGCATATGCTGGTTGTTCCGCCTGCAAATGAAAGCCTTTTGCTTCATAGAAAGGAATACCTTTTTGATTCGCCTTTTGGACGGAAACCCATTGCTTCATAGAGCCCTTTTCCCGCTGTACTTCGGTTAGTTTCTCAAGCAGCATCGTGCCAATCCCTTCATTTCTGCGGTTAGGATTTAAATATAGTACGAAAACTTCACTAACATCTACTCCTGTCATTCCGCCGCCAATTGCTCCGATTACTTCTCCCGCTTCTAAGGCTACAAACCAGCCATCCCAGCTGTCTGTTACCTCTGTAACTTCAGTCAAAATTCGTTTTTCATTATAAAAAAGCTTGTTATTTCGTTCGATGCTCTCCGTACTTCGTAATCCTTTATAAGTCGCTCGACAGCCTTCGATACAGACATGAGCAATACCAGCCACATGGTCCGGTGTTGCCTTTTCAACCAAAATCACTGTGGTTCACTCCTCTTCATTCGTCAATGAAACAACCCATGACCCATTATCGTCTAAGTTGCTTGCAGTTGCGTAATAGCCTAGCACAGCATCAACATACAAAATATCTCCATAACAAGCATCATGAGGCACAGCTTCGTCCCTCAAGCAGCTATAGTTACCAGTATCACGTAATCTATCATACATCATCGCAGAGAAATCGATTGCTAACTGTTTAGTGTAATTTCCGCCATGTTCTTGAACATAAGTAATAAATCCTTCACCAAAGTTATAGGATTGTAATGCTAGCTTCACGTCACCGCCAGCTTTATCTAAGACATACGAAAAATATTTAGCCCCTTGCTGAATCGAAAGCGCCGGATCATCAATACATCCAACCTCACCGCAATAACTTTCTGATGCTTGCATAGGGTCCATTCCTCTTCCTGCAGATTCCTGCATCATCAAGGATAAGACGATACCGGTATATGCTTCCTTACCATACTTTCTTAATTCCTCTCCAACAATAGGCTGATAATCTATTACTCGTTGCGATAGCTTAGGACCTGCTGGTTGGTCTGGAATGGTTGTAAATTGTTTTGATAAACTAATATAAACGAAAAGAGATATCATGACAAAAAATGTAGTAGCAACTACAGAAAATAACTTTTGTTTCTGTTTTCTTCTAACTTTTATCACTATTGATTCGCTCCTACTTCTATCGTCTATTAGTACGTGTTAGTAATCTCTATAGATAAGTATCTACTATTCTATCATTTTCCATAACAAATCTAGATACTATTTGTTTACAGCGCATCAAATTTTTTATGTATGTTGTGCGAAACGCCCTTCCGCATATACCGGAACTCACATATATAATCGTATACGTAGTATGACATCTAATGTTTCATCATTATTTAGAACAACCACTATATTCACCGGCTAAATGGTGATTTACGGTTGTTCATTTGAGAAAAGGAGTGAATAAAGTGGTTAAAAATTCTGCTTTAAATGAAAACCTACAAGAGAAAAAAGTTGGGGCAAAAAAGAAATCTGGTTGTGGTTGTGCAAAGAAAAGAAGAAAATTCAAAAGAAATAAAGCTTTAAGTTAATTTTTAAAAAATCACAATTATGTAACCCTAGACTGCACTTGGTCTAGGGTTTTCTTATTGTCTACTTTAAATCATTCGCCATTCCTAGAACTGACCCACGTTTGAACGATTGACGATACTGCAGCTAAAGATAAGATAACGATAATCGGGAAAAAAATAGTTGGGAGAAAATACAAGCCTGCATATAAAATTGCTGCGCACCAAATACCCGTACACCAATGACAGCTTAACAGTTCTCCAACAAACCTCCTTAACCCTTTACCTTTAATATAAATGATGACCTCTATTGTTTCATCTTCAGTAACTTCCTCTCGCTCTTCATGGAAAGGCGCACGGATAAAACTGGTAATATCATCAAACACGAGTAAACGAGTTAATCGGAATGTGGCCAAACCTAACAGCATAAATATAAACCATGACAACATTTAGTTCACCTCAACATATTATTCTCATATAGTATATTCAGGTATTGTTATTTAGGAATCAGCATACCAATAATGGTATGAAACTATTTGTTTACATTAGATAATTTGTATACTACAATGTTTACTTAATCGAATACTCGTAAAAGGAGGGGTTTGCTTGAAAAGAACCTTATTGTTATTTGTTGGTTTAATGGTTTTGGTTCTGTTGTTGACACCGCAGCAAATACATCCCTCTAATAATGATTATCCTGAAAAAGGATTGATCGATGAATTCACTACTCTTACAATAGATGCAGAATATGAACCCACAAGTAAAAATCAATATCCATCGATGATCACGCTCGATAGTGCCTTGATTTTTCAAAGCATCGTAATTTTATACATCTCATTTTCATTTAGAAATATTAGACGCAAATTTTTGCGGCGTTTCCTACTCGCTAGTTTTTACCAGTCGTCTTATGTCGGCATCCCCCGTTAATTTTATTAACATTTAAATAAGGGGGAAATAATAATATGATTAGTTTACATCTTATTCGTTTTCTATTGGTTGGCTTTTTCTCTATGACAGCATTTTGTCTGTTTGCCTATCAAGGAATAGAGATTATTCATTCATTTATTGATATCTTTAGAAGACATTAATTCATTATATATGAAAGGCTATTCCAGAATTTATTTCCGGAATAGCCTTTTTTAATGGTTACAGTATTTTAACAGCTTTATGCAATCAGGCATGAAATAGCTCTGCAATTTTATCAATGCAGGGCTTTTTCTTTATACTTGTTGTTTTTTTATTTGATCAAACGCTTGAATAAAGCTTTCTGGTTGCTGCGCACCTGAAATTGTATACGGCTATTAGTCAGTGGCAAGAAGAGGATGTGGAGATTGATTATCGCCCCTTTTTGTTAGCCTTAGCATTATATATTTGTCTGTTTGCTATAGCTTCCAATTTCTTGATTCGATATAATATTCGTACCGAGTGGAAAGGATGAAAGGGCTATGACATTTCCAAATCTTGAAACAAATAGATTGAAATTGGTAGAAGTTATCGATATGTACAGTGAACCATTCTATGAAATGATGTCTCTAGATGAGGTAACCCATTATTACGGCATGGAGTCTCTAAAGAGTATGGAACAGGCGAATAAAGTAATTGATTCTTTCCGAGACTCGTGGAGTCAAAAGCGGGGCATCCGATGGGCAATGGTACGAAAAGATGATAACAAATTCATAGGCACTATCGGGCTAAACAACCTGGTCTTAAGTCATAAGCGTACGGAGGTCGGCTATGAAATCCATCCCAGTTACTGGAGAAGTGGATACACTTCAGAAGCTTTACAACGCGTCATCGAGTATTGCTTTGAAGAATTACAGTTAATTCGAATTGGCGCATTTGTATACACTGCCAACGATGCCTCTTCTGCGCTTTTGAAAAAATTAGGATTTGTGCAAGAGGGTTTGCTTCGTAGTTATTATTATCAAAGAGGGACCGGGCAAGATGTATATGTTTACTCCCGGCTAAATACAGAAAAGCAGTCGTAGACTCGTTCACGACTGCTTTTTTCATCCACTTTAACTCACCTGTTTATTATAATAACGGCCAAGCAGCTGTCCATAAATGGATGCTAATATTTGTTGAAACAACATACCCAAGACAACGGGAACTGCAACAGCAGCAGGGAAATATGCTACTGCAATAACTGCACCTGCGCTAATATTGCGCATCCCGCCTGTAAAGGTAAGCGTAATAATCTCTTCTTTATCTCTTTTAAAGAGAACGCCAATGCACCATGCTAATAGGTAACCACAGAAAGCAACGAAAAACATCACACAAGCAATCAAAATAAGCTTCCAGTTAACCACTCTCAAAAAAGGAGCAACCGCAGCGCAATTGATCATAATCACTACCGCAAGACACAACTTGGAAAAAGGGGCTAATCTAGTTCCCCAACTATCCTTTATCCGCCCTTTTGTGAACTGATTTAAGCACATTCCAATAAGAGAAGGAATTACTACCATTAAAAATAATCCTACCATAATACTACTTACATTCATCTCAACTGTCGTTCCAACGAACAATGACATTGTATAAGGAACAATAAACGGAGATAAGATCGTATCAATTAAGATAATTGATAACGTTAATGCGATATTTCCTTTACAGATTGACACCCATATAAAACTCGTAATTCCTGTTGGTATAACCATTGCTAGGATGAGCCCCGTAATCGTTAGCATATCCCCACTAAAGGTTAAATGACCAATTGCAAATGCCCATAATGGCATAATAATATGGAGCGATAAAAAGGCAATAATAATTGGTAACGGATGCGCAATCGCTTTTTGTAAGGAATTGAAATTTGAGCTAAGGCTTCCGGCAAATGTCATAAATGCAAAAATCCAAGGAACTAAAAAAGCGAACTGGCTCAAACTATCCGCAAACAACACCCCAACAATCACACTAGATGGTGCAATCAAAGGCATAATTCGTTCTAATTGTCGATTAAACTGATGTAACATTTGTTTCGCTCCTAATCAAAATACTCTATGTATTGGTTTGCTTCCTAATCCACGGCCTATTATTGTACCAATTCAATTCAATAGGAATTTCAAAAAATGAATCCAGTACATTTTTGGCAATGATATCCTTAGTTTCACCTGATTTGTACACCTTCCCTTGTTTTAGTAGTAAGGTATGTGTAAATACTGGCAAAATCTCTTCAACATGATGCGTTACGTAAATAATTGTTGGAGCTTCTGCTTTCCTCGAAATTATCTCGACCGCTTCTAACAATTGCTCTCTGGCGATAAAATCAAGACCATTCGTTGGTTCATCCAAAATCAATAATTCAGGATCAGCCATTAACGCTCTAGCAATTAATACTCGTTGTTTTTCACCTTGCGAAAGTGTTTCATACCGCCTGTTTGCGTACCCAAAGCAACCAAGTTCTTTTAATAATGATTGCGCCTTCTCTCGCATTTCATCAGTTGGAGTGTTATATAAGCCAATTGATGCAAAAGCACCGCTTAAGACAATCTGATACGCATTATCTGAATCGTATAATCTTTCTTTTAAGGTTGAGGAAACTAAACCGATCTTTTTTCTTAAGCTTTCGCCAAGCTCATCCCTACCAAATCTTCTATTTAAAACTGTCAACTGTCCTGAAGTGGGAAAATAATAGGCGCACATCATGTATAATAATGCCGTTTTTCCAGCACCATTTAATCCTAATAACGCCCAGTGCTCCCCACTGTTAATTGCCCAATTCACATCATTAATGATCCAGCTTCCTTCCCTCTTCAAGGAAACACCTTCTAATTGTAACACCACAAGAATACCCCTCTTCTAAATCGATTATTATGATCAACTATACGTTTAACAGACATTATCTACTATTTATCTCTAAAATTCTAACTATTTTCTTTCATTATCAGTAATTTTCACAAATTCTCATTAGATATCAAAAAAATTTGTGAATTTCCGAAAAATATTCGCAATCACTATTGAAAATGATTCTCATTATCATGTATAATGTATATAGTTACTTCCAATAGTTATGCTGTACATATGGATGTCTTCCTTATAAATATTCGAGTTATGTTACCCCCAACCAACAAATTTGAATTATTGATTTTTCAGGGTACATCCATATTATCACGAGAATCGTAGTGTATTAATCTACGGTTCTCATTTTTTTGTTTATAAAATGTCGGACGGATAATTGAATACTTAAAACTTCCAATTTATTCATCACTTATCATAGAATGAATTAATATTAAGGCATAAAGCATGTCCTACTACCATATATGTAAATTAGGTAAATAAAATATTTAATTATAATAATTATAATTAAATATTGATTTCTATAATGTTTGATTTATAATTAGATATGTATTATTCTTAATCTATCAATCTATTAGGGAGAGGTGTTCATATAATGAGCCAAAATGAAAAAAAATACTTAACAACTGCTTCAGGTGCTCCTGTTGGAGATAATCAAAACTCGATTACTGCAGGTCATCGTGGACCAACACTAATACAAGATGTACATTTATTAGAAAAGCTAGCACATTTTAACCGTGAAAGAATTCCAGAGCGCGTAGTACACGCAAAAGGTGCTGGTGCACATGGATACTTTGAGGTAACAAATGATGTATCAAAATATACAAAAGCTGATTTCTTATCAGAAGTTGGTAAAAAGACACCAATGTTTATTCGTTTTTCAACAGTAGCTGGTGAACTAGGTTCTGCTGATACGGTACGTGACCCTCGTGGATTTGCAGTTAAGTTTTACACTGAAGAAGGTAACTATGATCTAGTAGGTAACAACACACCTGTCTTCTTTATTCGTGATGCGATCAAGTTCCCAGACTTTATTCATACACAAAAACGTAACCCAAAAACACACCGCAAAGATGTAAACGCGATTTGGGATTTCTGGTCTCTTTCACCTGAATCTTTACACCAAATTACAATTCTTCACTCTGACCGTGGTATTCCTGCAACACTTCGTCATATGAATGGTTACGGTAGCCACACATTCAAATGGACGAATGCAAACGGAGAATCTGTATTTGTTAAATATCACTTTAAAACAGATCAAGGCACTAAAAACTTAGATGCCGACCTAGCGGATAAGCTTGCTGGAGAAAATGCTGATTACCACTTAGAAGACTTATATAATTCAATTGAAGATGGCAATTTCCCTACTTGGACACTTAAAGTACAAATTATGCCAGAAGAAGATGCTAAAAACTATCGACTCGATCCATTCGATGTTACGAAAGTATGGCCACATGAAGATTATCCATTAGTTGAAGTAGGACGTATGGTATTAGATCGTAACCCTGAAAACTATTTCGCTGAAGTTGAACAAGCTGCTTTTTCACCTGGACATTTCGTTCCTGGTATTGAAGCTTCACCAGATAAAATGCTTCAAGGTCGTTTATTCGCTTATTCTGATGCACATCGTTATCGTGTTGGTGCTAATCATGAATTATTACCAATTAACCGTCCAAAAGTAGAAGCAAACAACTATCAACGTGATGGTTATATGCGCACGGACAGTAATGGCGGTGGTAGCGTGAACTACGAACCGAATAGTTTTCAAGGACCAAAGGAAACACCAGAAAACAAAACTACTCCATTTGAAGTAAGTGGATTCGCTGACAGTGTTTCTTATGACAGTGAGGATCATTTCTCTCAACCTGGCGCATTATTCCGAGATGTAATGAGTGAGGATGAGCGTACTCGTTTAATCAAAAACTTCGCTGACCATATGCGTGACGTAGAAAGAGACGATATTAAGCTTCGCCAAATTGGTCTCTTCTATAAAGTAGATCCTGAGTTAGGAACTCGTATTGCTGAAGAATTAGGATTGTCAGTTCCTGAAACTGCTAAATAATAATGTAAAGTTGAAAGGTCGTTCTTAGAACGGCCTTTTTTTACTGTCTGTTTTTTTGACACTAAACAGCTAGAATGCGTCGTAACGTAGCGCTCGTGATTTCCGCTCCGGGCA
>NZ_JBJGXI010000039.1:0-52262 GCF_045635475.1 Radiobacillus sp. PE A8.2
GAGCGATTCATCCCACATCTGAAGAAGTGGGATGAATCGCTCTTAAGTTTTGTAATAAGTGAGCAACAAATCGACCTTAATCAACTATTAGCGAAATTAAATAAACAACAAGCGGAGACGATCCGTTTACGATATTTTCATGATTTGGATTATCAAACGATCGCGGAGGTTACTAATGTATCGCTGGGCACAGTGAAATCACGAATTCATCAAGGTCTAAATAAGCTGAATGAATTATATGGAGGTGAATATCATGAGTAACGTTGAACGCTTGCTAGAAGAAGAAAAAAATCGTATTGATCAAAATAATGCACCACCCGAATTGGAATCTAAATTGCGCAACGCCTTAGCGATGAAAAAAGCACCTCGAAAAAACAGAAAATCAATTTGGATTGCAGTTGCTTCGATTGTAATTGCCTGTGTATTTGTAAGCTACAATTATAGTGCCTTCGCTTATTACGGTAAAAAGATCTTCGGTTTTGACGACATTATGACAGGGACACTAAGTGATTTAAATGAAGCAGGCATGGGTCAAGTGTTAGAAGATGCAAATTATACATTTGAAAACGGAACGAGTCTGACGTTGAATGGCGTAATGTCAGATGAGAATAAAATAATTGTCTTTTATACAATGACAGCAGCTGATGGCCTCGATGAAGATACTTTTACAGATATCAGCTTTCCTCACCTTACGGGCTTTTTATTGTGGGGAAGTTCGGGAAGTGGTCATGCCCGGTTCAACGAGGAGCGTACTGAATTAAAAGGGGAATGGACGTATGATTCTGTACCTAACGCATTTGCCAAGCATCTTACTTTAGAGTTTGCTATGCATCACAAGGACGGAACAATCGAGAATGGGGAGATTACATTTGAATATGATGCAGCACAAGCGATGCAAACAAAAGTTAAACAAACGTTTGATCAACGATTTGAAGTTGATCACGGAACAATTAGCATTAAATCGATCACTGCTTCCCCGATGTCCACAGTCATTAAAGGACGGACTAATGTAGATAGTATTGACCGTGTTCAACAAGCCTTCGATGAGATTCGTCTGATTGCCAATGGTGAACAAGTTCGACGTGTAGGAGGATCAATTAGTTCCAATCTCACCGGTGGATCGACCTTTGAATTAGAATTTGATGCACTGCCATATCAATTAAATACAATGGAGCTTAAATTGGATAAATTCGTTGGGTATGAATATGTGAACGCAACTATCGCTCTTAATGATGAAGACAATAGGATTGCTGGAGAACCTTTAGAGATTAAACAAGTTGCTGTTGAGGACGGACAAACGAAAATTACTATTGCAACTGAAGAAACGGTGTTACTAGATAATGTTTCTATTGGTGATGAGCAAACGAAAACAGCTTTAACTACGACTGTTGGTCAAACACTAGAAAAAACGAGCACAGATGTGATACTTAAGGAGCGTACACTATTATTTGACACCATTGATCCAGCCAAAAACATGTATGTTGGCGGCTTCTATTATATGAAAAATTACGATTTGACGATGAAGCTAATCTCTGAAGAAAACTAACCTAATCATACCCACATTTCAGTTGTAAAAGAAATGTGGGTATTTAATCTTTAAATAAGAAAGTGATTTTTGTTTCATTATCCGCTATAATGGAAGCGCTAACAATATTGCGCGTGATTATTGGTTTCGAATATTTCTATTTGAAGCTATGGAGTCAGAAGTCAACATAAGCCTAAACGGTAGCTGCATATATATAGTTAAGTAGTCAATTTCACCATACTGATTTTTAACTATCCATATCCATAAAGTTGGATTAAACCGTCTCCCAACTATAATACGGATGCAGACAGAGAGCTGTATAAGGTAATTAAGTAATTGGACTGTGGATACAATGAAGGAGAGAGAATATGGAACAAATACCAGTTATACAAAGCCAAATTATTCCTCCATCAGTAAAGGAGCTTCATTTAAGACGTGCATCTTTACATAAAAAATTAGCTGCTATTTCTCGTTATCCATTAACGATTGTACATGCCGGCGCAGGCTATGGAAAAACGACAGCACTAACGTTATTTGTCCATGATATTTGTCCCACCGCATGTTGGTATACTGTTTCTCCTAACGATGATACACTAGCACAGTTTTTAACTAAAATAGTTTATGCGATTCGTAGAGAATGTCCGACGTTTGGAAAAGGATTACTATCGGAATTATCGCCAATGCCTAATAAAGAAAAAAGAAGTGTACTCGTTTCTTTATTTATTAACGATCTCATCAAACAGGAACAAGATATCATGCTAGTACTAGACGAGTTTCATCATATACAATCAGCCGATATAGATTCTTGGCTGACACATGTACTAGAGTATATCCCTGAAAACTTTCGCCTCATTTTATCATGTAGAACTAAACCAAAATGGAGTTTGTTAACTTCTTTCAAGGTTAAAGGTGAGCTAAATATTATAGGACAAGAGAGTCTAGTGTTGTCTAAAGATGATATGGAGCACCTGCTTGTAGATATGATGGAATTTCCAATTGAAACTGACCAATTAGAAGCTCTCTATCGTTTGACTGAAGGTTGGCCAATTGCATTTGGAATGCTGGCAGATCATATGTATCAAGGTTCTGAAGTTGCTACTATCTTAGAAAATCGTCATGATAATCTTCAGGAATTATATGACTTTGTCAAATTAGAGATATTCTCTAAGCAATCAGTAGATGTCCAACAATTTTTATTGCAAACGAGTATAGTAGATAGGTTGTCTCCGATGATTTGTAATGCACTGCTTGGAATGGACGATGCAGAAGCAAAACTAGACGATCTATTTAATCAAAATATGTTTATTGAAAAATTAGCAGACAATTATTATCGATACCATACTCTTTTTCATGAATTTCTCGTAGAGCAGTTAAGATCTTCAGACCTGGCAAGATTCTATTCGTTACACGGACGTGCTGCCAAGCTTTATGAACAGCAAGATGTAGAGAAGGCAGTGTATCACTATGCCAAGCTTAATCAATATGAGCCGGTGGCGAGAATAATTAGTGATTATGGTAGCTCAATGCTCAAATCTGGAAAGCTACAAGCACTGTCGAAATATGTATCGCTTTTACCCGCGACTTTAAAAGACCAATATACAATTTTATGGTTTTATGAAGGAGAGGTGAATCGCTTCCGCTCTGCTTACGATGAAGCGGAACATTGTTATAACCGTGCGATTCGAATTGGGGAACAGAAGGATGATACGTATCTTACAAGTCTGGCGTTAGAAGGCGTTGCACGTATATACTTAGATACGATTCAGCCTGATCGAGCAGAGTGGGTGTTGCAGCGTGCCATCCATCTAAAAGAAAACACGAATACGTCGAAGCAAGAAGAAGCAGGATTATATCAATTACTAGCAGAAAATCTATTAAACAATGGTCAAGCTGGTCGAGCCGAAAAATGGTATAAACGGGCCGAAGCACTTCATTTACCTGTAGAAGATGGAAATTTACAAGCAAGGATTTATTTGCGTACAGGAAGGTTAGAAAAATCAAGAGATGTATTGTTGCGACGTAAAAATAGTCAAACACACGACAATACAAAGCATTTAGCGGAGGCGCATCGGGAAACAGATATCTTACTTGCGCTTATAGAAGTGATTCGTGGAAACGCTGAGGAAAGTAAAGCATATGCACAAACAGGTATTAACTTAGGAATGAATATGGAATCTCCTTTCGTGGAGGCATGTGGTTGGATGAGAATGGGGCACGCGGTTCAACTTATCGACCGCTACGAATCGATTTTAGCAGAGAAGTGCTACCACACGGCCTTAAGTATTATGGAAAAAATACACGTATCAAGAGGTAAGGCAGAACCTTACATGGGTTTATGTCTTTTATATGGAGCGAACCGTCAGTATGAAAAGGCAATAGAAGCAGGTCAAAAAGGGTTATATGAAACAGAAAAAGTAAAGGATCTATGGCTTTCTTCTCTTATCCAATTATGTATGGCGATTGCATCTATTTATAACGAAAAATATGATCTTGCAATTGAAACCTTACTTCAAGTGAAAAAGCAATTAGAGCAATGCGGAGATAGGTATAGCAGGATGGTAACTGCATTTTGGTTAGCTTACGTCGCTTATGAAACGGATGATGAATCTACTTTTGAGAAGGAGATGCGGGATTGTATAAAAGAAATACAAGCCGGTAATTATGAGTTCTTCCTCAAGCAACGAACGATATTCGGTCCACAAGATTTACAAAATTTTGCACCTATGCTACTGAAAGCACAAAACATTAATATACATCGTCCGTTTGTGACAAAGATTATTTCTGAGTTGGAACTAGAAAATGTCGAAAATCATCCAGGTTATACGTTAAAAATACAAACGCTCGGAAGACTCAGATTATGGCTAGGCAATCAAATTATTGAAGAAGGAAACTGGCAGCGAGAGAAAGCGAAAGAACTTTTCGAATTCTTTATTACTAACCGAAACAAAATGATTCTAAAGGAAGAAATATATCAAGAATTATGGCCGGATCAAGACGTGACAGCTGCAAATCAAAGCTTTAAGGTAGCATTAAATGCTTTGTTAAAAACGTTGGAGCCGAATAGAAAAGCCCGCAGTGAATCATTTTTTATTAGGCGAAGTGGAAGTCTGTATGGTATAAACGATTCCTCTGCCTATCAACTAGATACGATTACGTTTGAAGAATGGATCATGGAAGGGTTGCAAGAGCAGGAGCCCTCCCAAGCGAAGGAGCTGCTTGAAAGAGGCTTGCTATTGTATAAAGGAAATTACTTACCAAATAGAAGATTTGATAACTGGTGTATTAATGAGCGGGAGCGATTACACGTTATTTATCTTCGCGCCGCAGAAAAAATGGCTCAAGTATCCGTACGACTATATGAGTTCGACAATTGCATTCATTGGTGTCACAAAATATTAAGGGAAGATGATACGTGGGAAGAAGCTTACCGGTTGCTTATGTACAGTTATTATCAAAAAAACAATCGTCCGCAGTCGATCAAATGGTATCGAAAGTGTAAAGAAGTGTTAAATAAAGAGTTAGGTGTAAAGCCTATGGGTCCAACGAATGATATGTACCATATGATTGTCGATTCCGATGATGATTATAATCGATTTAAAGCCTGAGAATCCTTGCTTATACAACAGCAAGGATTTTTTTAATGTCCCTAATCCCCTTGATATACGCATCTACTGTGCAAGATTTCTATTTTTGTAACTCCATTGTAACTCCCATCTTTTACTATATGTGCAAGCAATACTTCACCTGAGTCAATTTCATAATTACCTTACACAGCTATTTGCATTCGCATATCGTTCGAGGACGGTTTAATCCGACTATACGTGGATGCGAATTGCTAAGAATCAGTATTATGAATTTGACTTACCTAATAAAACAAAGGGGGAAAATCAATTGTTAAAGCGAATTTTAAGTTTGTTATTTTTAGTTTTTGTTTTATTGTTAACGGCAGCTTGTGGGGAAGATGGGGAGACTGCTAATCCAGGAGAAGATTCAAACGATAACACCGAACAGCAAGACAATGAGCCAGCAGACAATGCAAACAATAACACAGATACAGAAACGGAAGAACCAGCAGAACCGATTAAAATTGGTGTTTTAGCTTCATTATCAGGTGCATTGGAAGCTTATGGATTACAAACGAAACAAGGCTTTGAGATCGGGCTTGATTATGCAACGGACGGTACACGAGAAGTTGCAGGTAGAAAAATTGAAATCATTTATGAAGATACAGAAACAGATCCGAAAGTTGCAAGACAAAAAGCGTTACAGTTATTAGAAGATGAACAAGTTGATTTCTTGGTAGGATCGTCTAGTTCTGGTGATACGTTAGCGGTGACACCGCTAGCAGAAGAATATGAAACCGTTATGGTTGTAGAACCAGCTGTTGCAGATAGTATTACGGGCTCAGAATTTAACGAGTACATTTTCAGAACTTCACGTAACTCTTCACAGGATGCAGTGGCAGCGGCCGCAGCTATTGCAGGAGATGGTGTGAAAATTGCCACATTAGGACAGGAAAGCTCTTTTGGACGTGACGGTATAGCGGCGTTTGTTAAAGCGGCTGAGGATTTAGGTGCTGAAATTGTTCACGAAGAATATGCAGATCCTGCAGCAACAGACTTCACAGCCAACATTCAAAAAATTATTAATGCAGACCCTGATTATGTATTTGTAACATGGGCAGGTGCAAACTCACCTTGGAATCAAATTGCTGACATGAAACTACAAGAGCAAGGAATAAAAATCTCTACTGGTGCACCGGATATTGCTGCATTATCAACAATGATGCCATTAGTAGGTATGGAAGGTTTTACCGTTTACTATCATGATTTACCTGACAATGAAGTGAATGACTATTTAGTAGAAGAGCACAAAAAACGTTTTGATGGAGCTGTTCCTGACTTGTTTGCTCCAGGTGGAATGAGTGCAGCAATAGCGATTGTCGAGGCACTTACAAAAACAGAAGGTAACGCTGATGCTACTACGTTAATTGACACAATGGAAGGAATGAGCTTCGAAACACCAAAAGGTACGATGACATTCCGTCCTGAAGATCACCAAGCGTTGCAATCATTGTATGCGATTACATTGAAAGAGGTTGAGGGTGTTGATTATCCTGTGCCAGTGTTAAACAGAGTCTTAACACCAGAGGAGACAGAACCACCAATTCAAAATCAGTAAATGACTACATGGGACCCATGCCCTAACCAACTGGTGTGGGTTCCATTGTCATATAAGAATAATAGTCCAATTTATTAAGAACAAGAGGTGATGAACGATGGCAATGTTTTTGGAGACAGAAGATTTAACAATTAATTTTGGTGGGCATACAGCCGTAGACCATGTATCGGTTTCTTTCCTAGAAAAAAAATTCACTTCGGTGATTGGACCGAACGGAGCAGGAAAAACGACTTTATTCAACTTGTTAAGTGGTCAGTTATCCCCAACGAATGGTCGTATCGTATATAAAGGCCAAGACATTTCGAAGCTTTCTCCTACGGAACGAGTTAGACGCGGAATTGGTCGCTCTTTTCAAATTACAAACGTATTTCCAAACTTGACTGTGTTAGAGAATGTCCGACTAGCAGTACAGTCACAAGCCAAAGTGCGCTATCAGATGTTTGCCCATTTTAAGCATTATAAGCAATTTGAAGAAAAGGCGATGGAGCTATTAAAAGTCGTATTGCTAGATAGTAAGCATGAAATGATTGCTAGTAATCTTGCTCACGGTGAAAAACGAAAACTTGAAATTGCGATGTTACTAGCTTTAGATACAGAAGTGCTGCTTCTCGATGAACCAACAGCAGGAATGTCGATTGAAGAAGTGCCTGCGATTCTAGATGTAATCAAGCGAATTAAAGAAGAAGAAAATCGCACGATCGTGTTAATTGAGCACAAGATGGATATGATTTTGGACCTGTCTGATGAAGTGATGGTCTTGTTCCACGGGCAATTGCTCGCGAAAGGAACGCCAGAGGACATCATGAATAATGAACAGGTGCAATCGGCTTATCTAGGGGGATCATACAATGACGAGTCTGCTTAAATTAGATAAAGTACAAACCCATATTGAACAGTTTCATATTTTACATGATATTTCCTTTGACGTACCAAAAGGAGAAGTAACTGTTCTTCTCGGTAGAAACGGTGCCGGAAAAACAACGACATTACGAACGATTATGGGGCTGAATCCTGCGACGAAAGGCTCGGTTACATTTCACGATAATGAAATAAGTGCGTGGAAGCCGTACAAGATTGCCCAAAGTGGTATCGGTTATGTACCGGAAGAACAAGGTATTTTTGGTGGTCTTTCGGTCGGAGAAAATATGCGAGTTGCGATGATGAAAGAGGATGAATCAACGACCAATCGAATGGAATGGGTGTTAGATCTTTTTCCTGATTTAAAGAAATTTTGGAAGAAGCCTGGAGGACAATTGAGTGGTGGTCAAAAGCAAATGCTTGCCATTGCACGCGCGTATGTCAATAATAACGAACTTCTCTTAATTGATGAACCAAGTAAGGGGCTTGCTCCAATTATTGTGGAAAAAGTGATGGAGTCCATCCAGCAAATGAAAGAAAAAACAACGATTGTACTCGTAGAACAGAATTTTATGATGGCAAGTAAAATTGGTGATCGCTTCTATATCATTGATGAGGGGCAGACGGTTTATGATGGTGAAATGAAGCGGTTAAAAGAAGATAAAGCATTAATGAAAAAATATCTTGGTATTGCATAGGGGGTGGCAACATGGATTTAATCGTTAGTTTAACGATAAACGGTTTGGCGACAGGTATGCTGATATTTTTAGTAGCAGCAGGTCTTACGATTATTTTTGGCTTAATGGATGTGTTGAACTTTGCACACGGTGGTCTGTTTGTCTGGGGAGCATTTAGTGGTGTGTGGGCGTACAATCTTACCGGCAATTTTTGGTTGGGAATTGTTGCGGCGATCGTAACCGGGTTAATTTTAGGGGCAATAACGGAATATTTAATTATTCGTCCGGTTTATGGCAATCATGTGCAACAAATCTTAATTACATTAGGCTTAATGCTCGTGTTATCTGAGTTAATAAAAGTTGTTTTTGGTCCAGAACAAAGGGCTGCGAATCCGCCTAGTATGCTTGAAGGTAGTTTTATGGTAGGTGACGTTATCTTTATTAAGTATCGATTGTTTTTGATCGTCGTAGGATTTCTCGTCTATGCAATTACCTTCTTCATCTTAAAGTATACAAAAATTGGCCTAATTGTTCGTGCCGGTGTAATGAATAAGGAAATGGTACAAACACTGGGAATTAATATTCGTTTCGTATTTATGCTTGTTTTTATGGTTGGTGCAGCGATGGCCGCTTTCGGTGGCATGTTAATGGCTCCATACTCTGGTGTAATCTATGCCGAAATGGGTTTGGAATTTGGGATTCTCGCCTTCATCGTCGTCGTGATCGGCGGTATGGGAAGTTTTTCAGGTTCGCTCATGGCTGCCATATTAGTTGGGCTCGCACAAGCATACATGGCATATTACGTCCCAGCACTTTCATTGGCTGTAAATATGTTGTTAATGACAGCTGTACTGATTTTTAGACCGCAGGGATTATTTAAGGCAAAGGGGGCGTGATTACATGCAACGCATACGATTAGAAACAAGTACATGGATATATTTAGCTGCAGCAGTCCTATTATGTATTTTGCCTTTTATATTTACCGGTAGAAGTATTCAGTTTTTGATTATGCAAATTTTCATTTTTGGTATTTTTGCGATGAGTTATGATCTACTACTCGGCTACACAGGTATTGTTTCGTTCGGTCATACGATGTTTTTTGGTATAGGTGCTTATTCAGTTGCCGTTATGATGGACCGTTATGAGCCGACAATTTTTTATCTGATAATCGGAGTGGTCGTAGCGGTTATCATCGCAGCGATTGTAAGTTTTATTGTTGGCATTCTTACCCTCCGGCTCAAAAGCCACTTTTATGCGATGCTCACACTAGCATTGGCAGGTCTGTTTTTAGTTGCTGCAGAAAAGTGGCGCGGATTAACTGGGGGAACGGAAGGATTTACGTTACAAATTCCAGAGTTTTTAAAAGAGCGGGTTAACCTTTATCTGCTTTGTCTAGTTACATTAGTCTTGCTATTCTTCGGTCTTCGTAGGTTTACGAACTCACCGCTAGGAAGGGTGTTAATGGCAATCCGTGAAAATGAGGGACGTACAGAATCACTAGGGTATCACGTACTTCATTACCGCGTCATTGTCAGTGTTGTATCAGGTGTTGTTGCTAGTATTGCAGGTGCACTTTATATCTTATCGCTCCGGTTCATTGATACGAGTGTATTTGCTACTGATGTAACGTTAGATGCATTGCTGATGACGATTATTGGTGGGGTAGGCACATTAATTGGACCAATCATTGGAGCGGCACTTATTGAGTTCGCCCATCACTTTTTATCAGATCTAGCGGAAGTGCACTGGATATTTGAACGTTGGATTATATTATTTGGCTCGATCTATATTTTGGTTGTTATCTTTTTTCCAAAAGGAATTGTCGGTTCCTTGCACATGTTCTTCACAAAAAAGCGTACTAAAAAACAGAAGCAAGATTCTAAAGATACAAGTAAGCGGATGGCTGGCTGAAGGGGTATGTAAATGAATCAACCAATAACGTCATTTATAGTGCGGTTTCACAAAGTTGAGTCAAACGACGATTTAGAAAATAACTACCGAATCAAGATCACACATGTACAACGTGATCGTGAAATTAGTTTTGATACGTTTGAAGAGGCTATGAAGTATATGAAACAAGAAGTGGATGATACAGACGATTAGCTAGGGGGGATATCATGCAGGTTGGTATTCGAAGTACAGGGTTGTACATTCCAGATAATAAAATGACAGCTGCTGATTTAGCAGAACAAACAGGCTTGCCACAAGAGGTTATACAGCAAAAGTTAGGAATCAAACAAAAGCCTATTCCTAGTGAGTCAGACCACACAGCTGAAATGGGGATCAAGGCAGCAAAGCAGGCGATTGCTAAAGCGAACATAGATCCCGGTGCGATTGATTTAGTAATCTACATTGGCGAAGAGCATAAGGAGTATCCTTTGTGGACCGCGGCCATTAAAACACAAAAAGAAGTTGGGGCAGTGCATGCATGGGCATTCGATGCCGCACTTCGATGTGGTACGACAATAATGGCAATAAAAATCGCAAAGGATATGATGCTCGCTGATGATCATATACAGACGGTTTTACTCGCTGGCGGATATCGTAACGTAGATTTTATCAATTACCAAAACCCCCGCACTCGTTTTATGTATAACTTAGGAGCTGGCGGTGGCGCAATAATTTTAGAAAAAAATTACAACAAGAATATCGTGTTACAAAGTCATCTAATTACTGATGGATCTTTTTCCGAAGATGTTGTCGTAACAACGGGTGGAACGAAAAATCCGATTAGCGCGGAAAACCTAGAAGCGGGACTATATCAATTGGACGTATTAGATCCAGAAGGAATGAAACAACGCTTAGAGCAAAAGTCAATGGTTAACTTTCTCACATGTATCAGGGAAGCATTAGCGAAAAGTGGTTATGCACAAGAAGATATCGATTATGTAGCAATGCTGCATATGAAACGATCTGCACACCATTACGTGCTCCAAGAGCTGGGGTTAACTGAGGAGCATTCTATTTATCTAGAAGACTATGGACATATCGGACAAATTGATCAAATCTTATCGCTGCAGCTAGCAGAAGAACAAGGCAAGCTAAAAAAAGGTGATCTCGTTGTATTAGTCAGCGCGGGTATTGGCTATGCCTGGGGGGCAAATGTGATTCGCTGGGGCTAGAAAAGGAGGAATACAATCGTGAATATCACGTGGAAAAAGGTAGAGCTTCCTAATGGGGAAACGATGGGCTATCAAGAACGAGATGGTGGAGAAGACATAGTCATTCTCATTCATGGAAATATGACATCCTCTGTTCATTGGGATCTTGTACTAGAAAACATGGATGAGCGGTTCAAGTTATATGCAGTAGATTTAAGAGGGTTTGGTACCTCCACCTATCATCAGAAAATTACTGCAATAAAGGACTTTTCTAATGATGTAAAGGCTTTTGTGGACACCTTAGAAATAAGCGATTTTTCCTTAGTAGGGTGGTCTTTAGGTGGAGCGGTTTGTCAGCAATTTTGTGCGGATTATCCAGATCTCTGCAAGAAGTTAGTGCTACTAGCTTCTGGGTCTACGAAGGGGTTTCCGTTCTTTGGAACAGATGAAAAAGGACTTCCAGATACAACTAAACGTCTACAAACGATAGAGGAAGTAAGGCATGATAAAGGTAAGACAGCTGTCGTCCAAGGAGCATATGACCAAGGGAATCGTGAAGTTTTGAAGATGATTTGGGATTTATCTATTTATACAAATAAGAAACCAGAAGCAGATCGATATGAAAAATACGTAGATGATATGATGACGCAGCGAAATTTGGCGGAAACGTATCAAGCATTAAACATATTTAATATTAGCGGCCAATCAAATGGGCTGACCGATGGAAATAATCAAGTTCGGAATATAAATTTGCCTGTTCTGATTTTAAGAGGTGAAAATGATTTGGTCGTATCAAAACAAATGACCGATGAAATCATCGAGGATTTTGAGGGGAAAGCGGAATTTGTCGAATTAAAAAATTGTGGTCACTCCCCACTGGTAGATGATCTTGCAACATTATTGTCACATATGGAACGGTTTCTCACACGAAAGGAGTCTCATGCATGAAACGACTACAAGATAAAGTAGCGATTATTACTGGTGCTGTTAACGGAATCGGCTATGAAGCAGCCAAGACTTTTGCTAGGGAAGGTGCGAGGGTTGTGCTTGCTGATTTTGATCAGGAATCTGGTGAAACTAGCCAAGCGCAATTAGCTGGCATGGGCTACAATACGATGTTCTGTCAGGTTGATGTGTCTAGTCGAGAAAGTGTTGATCAGATGACGCGTAACGTGCTTGATAACTTTGGTCAAATTGACATTCTCATAAATAATGCTGGAATTACAAGAGACGCGATGCTTCGGAAAATGACAGCAGAGCAATTTCAGCAAGTAATTAATGTGAATCTAACGGGTGTATTCAACTGCACGCAATCGGTAATAGAGCAGATGATCGCACAAGGAAAAGGTAAGATTGTTAACACTTCCTCCGTAACTGGAGTCTATGGCAATATTGGCCAAACAAATTATGCAGCCGCCAAAGCTGGCGTCATTGGGATGACGAAAACGTGGGCAAAGGAATTAGGAAGAAAAGGTATTAACGTTAATGCGGTTGTACCTGGATTCACAGAAACCAATATGGTAGCGAATATGCCAGCGGAAATTATTGAAAAAATGAAAGCACAAGTACCTTTGGGGCGTCTAGGAAAGCCAGCAGATATTGCCAATGCTTATCTATTCTTATCCTCAGACGAATCAGATTATATTAGCGGACACGTACTTCACGTTGATGGCGCTATTATCATGTAAGGAGGATTCCATATGAGAGACGTAGTCATTGTAGCGGCAAAACGGACACCAGTCGGCGTGTTTGGTGGAGCGTTTAAGGACTTGCTGCCAACAGATTTAATCGTACCAGTCATCCAAGATGTATTAACAGATAGTAAATTAAACAACACAGAAGTTAATGAAGTGATACTAGGACATTGTATTCAACGAACGGATCAACCGAATACAGCGAGAACAGCAGCACTACTTGCAGGATTAAGTGATACGACAACAGGTTATACCGTGCAAAGGCAATGTGCCTCTGGAATGCAGGCGATCATATCGGGTGCGTTGCAGGTACAGGCAGGGCTGTCTGATATTGTTGTTGCCGGTGGTGTTGAAAATATGAGCTCGAGCCCTTATATAGTAAACGATCATCGTTTTGGAAAGAGGTTACAGCATTCACAAATAAGAGATAGTGTCTGGGAAATTCTCGAAGACCCCATCCATCACATGATGATGGGTGAAACAGCGGAAAACTTAGCTGAACTCCATGGTATTTCTCGTCAACAACAAGATGAACTAGCTTTGTTAAGCCATGAAAGAGCACTTCAGGCAATGGAGACAGGCAAATTCGATTCACAGATTACTCCAATTACCGTGAAAACAAGAAAACAAGAAACCCTAGTGACGAAAGACGAAAATCCAAGACCAGGTTTAACGATGGCAAAATTAGCAAAGTTAAAACCAGCATTCAGAGAAAATGGAACGGTAACAGCGGCTAATTCATCAAGTTTAAATGATGGAGCAGCGGCAGTCGTGCTAATGACTGCAAAAGAAGCGGAACGAAGAGGTTTACAACCGCTTGCCAAAATATCGGGTTACGCTATTGCTGGTGTTGATCCAAAAGTAATGGGGCGTGGGCCAGTACCGACAATTCAACAAGGACTCGTGGGTGTTAATTGGAGTCTTGAAGATGCAGATGTCATAGAAATCAACGAGGCATTTGCAGCTCAGTATTTAGCGGTGGAAAAGGAACTTGGTCTAAATCGGGATATCACAAATGTAAATGGTAGTGGTATTAGTCTTGGCCATCCGGTTGGATGTACTGGAGCTAGAATTACGGTATCACTAATCCATGAATTAGTGCGCCAAGATAAGCACCGTGGTATAGCCTCCCTCTGTGTCGGTGGTGGCATGGGTGCTGCCTTGTTTTTAGAAAGATAAATTAGCATATCACTAACAGATAAAGGGGGATAGAATTATGGTGAGTTATGATGTAGATTGGTTGAAAAGTAGATCAATATTGTTTCCCGAAAAACGTGCAGTCATTGATGCCGTTACTGATGAATCATGGACATTTAAAGAGATTGATCATCGTGCAGATGTTTTAGCACATGTTTTTCTTGCAAATGGAATCCAGAAAGGTGACCGTGTTGCTTTACTTTCAAAAAATCATATAAGCTATTTTGACTTTTTGTTCGCTTGTGTCAAAATTGGAGCGGTATTTGTTCCATTAAATTGGCGTTTAACTTCAAGTGAACTGGATTATATCATTGGCGATGCAGCTCCTAAAATAATAGGCATACAATCTAATTTTAATAGTGAATTAAATCGATTGAAAAATAGAAATCATGTTATTGAAATTGATTCAAATAGTTATATAACGAATTTACCTATAGCTTACGATGATCTGAAACCTGATCAAACTATTTCAGAATCTGATCCATTAGCTATCATTTATACAGGTGGAACAACAGGGGATCCCAAAGGGGCAGTACTAACGCATCGCTCTATTCTGTGGAATAGTATGAATACGATTGTAAGCTGGAATCTTACAAACGAGGATACAACATTAACCTGTTTGCCAATGTTTCATACAGGGGGATTAAATTCATTAACATTGCCGGTAATAATGGCAGGTGGAACAGTAATTTTGTCACCAGGGTTTCAACCAGAGCAAGCTGTGGTAGATTTAATTCGTTTTGATTGTACGATTGTACTCTTTGTCCCAACAATGTATCATTTGTTAATTAAAACTGAGGAATTTAAGCAAGCAAACTTCCCGCAAATGAAGGTGTTTCTATCTGGTGGTGCACCCTGTCCGCTTAGAATTTATGAGGCTTTTCAGGGCAAAGGACTAGCATTTAAAGAGGGGTATGGGTTAACCGAGGCAGGACCAAATAACTTTTATATCGACCCTGAAGATGCGGTTAAGCATAGAGGGTCTGTAGGTAAGCCAATGATTCTCAATGATATAAAAATACAAGCTGAACATGGATCGGAAGCAGCCGCCAATGAAGTTGGAGAACTGCTCGTCCGTGGAAATCACGTATTTGAATTCTACTGGAACAAACAAGAAGCGACAAAAGCGGCGATTATTAATGGTTGGCTTCATACAGGTGATTTAGCGAAAAAGGATTCAGACGGATATGTGTATATAGTCGGGAGGAAGAAGGATATGATTCTTTCTGGTGGTGAAAATGTATATCCATTAGAAATTGAAAACTGGTTAGAATCACACGAAGCAATAGACGAAATAGCCGTTATTGGGGTATCAGATGATAAATGGGGAGAAAAGGTTATTGCTTTTGTTACTACCCACCAGCCGGAAATAGTTACAGATCAAGCATTAACCAATTATTGCAAACAGAAGTTAGCGGCATATAAAATACCCAAACAGTTCCACATTGTCGATGAATTGCCAAAAACACATGTAGGGAAAATAAATAAAAGTATGCTAAAATCACAGATTGAAAATACAAAAAGCGAGTTAAGTTAATAGTAATGCCATTGTGTAGGGAAGTGGATATAGGTACAGTTTCAAAAATTTCAGCATCGAATTGCAAAGCAATTTGGTGCTATTTCTTTGAGGGATAAGGAAAACAAATGAATTAACGTTTTACATTAGATTTATAGGATAATTGCGTTAATCCCTGCATGGATCAACGCAATTAATTTTATCAACTTCTGATTATAACAATTCCTTATTTCTTATATAGGAACGCTTTAAAGAAATGTAGCTAGGTATAAAAAAAGTTAAGCAAATACTTGATAATAATCCTATAGCTCCAATCCATTCGTTTGGATTGCTCGGTATACCTTCAAAAATCAAATAAAACAGCATATACATAACAACAAAACTACAGGTTCTAGTAAAAATGCTTTTTATCTCTTTCTTATAAGAATGTTCTGTTGTAATTTCTGTATATTCAATTCCAGATATTATATATCTTCCTGCAACATAAAAAAGGAAGATAGCAATGGATAGCAATAGAGCAATTTCTCCACTTATAATAAAAAACTTCGTACAGATTAGCATTATAACAAGGGAAAGCAGAAGGATGACCGCCCCTTCGGAGAAAAAATACAGCATTCTTCTTTCCTTATATTCATCAGTTGGTAATAAAAAAGATATCCAAGATTTCATTACAACTCCACCTCCCAAAATAATTCGTCCAACGTTCTATTAAGTGCTATTGCTATTGCAACACAAAGTTGAAGGCTAGGGTTATATTCTCCTTTTTCAATCAGTCCTATTGTCTGTCTAGTAACTCCTACTCTTTTAGCTAATTGTTGTTGTGTTATTGACAATTTTATTCGTGTAATTTTCACATTGTTTTTCATGAATTCACCTACGATTTGCAATATATATATAACATATGCAACTTATATATTACATTGTGTATAAAAAAAGTCAACTGTATTGTTACCGACGTCTAAAAAACTGCCAATGACTATTACTTAACCTTTCGGCGCAATAGCAAAAGAAGCGACAACTTCTTAGTATTTATCTACAAAAAGTACCTGTTCAAAAAGTTCCGTATTTAGCACCGAGATGATTGGATCAAGCTAGAAAAAAAGATAGGAGCGTAGACAGAACCTGCGTGAGGACAGGATTTTTCGGTTGAATCCAATATTCGATGTCGATAGGCTACTTGAGTAATCATTGTGATTAATTGGGGCTTTTTGAACAACTTCATAAAGGGTGCCATATAGTTTAAGAAGATTTGCTTGTTCATAACTCACTTCTAGTTTCTATGCTTCGGGCAAACATCGCAATGATCCCTATTGTAACCCCGAAAATAATGTACAAAGCTAAAACGGGAAGTATTCCTTCGATTGTCATCGTGTTATTTAAAATGATAACAGTAAGCATAAATAAAGTGATGAAAGTAAAGAACAAGCCTAATCTCGTGCTATTTCTACGAAAAGCTAATATTGCATCCACTAACGAATTTGCTGTTACTAATCCCAAAATTAATTGTACGAACGGAAGTAAAAGGAATTCATGATTTTGTGTAATTAAAGCATAGCTTGAAAAAAGTGTTGCGATAACTCCAACAATAATAGAGAATGTTTTTTTGTTAAACATAGAAATCTCCCCTTATTTTCAGTTATTTGCTTATTACACCGTTATACGTCTGAACCATTAAAAATGTTTCAACCTTGCAAGAATCATGCCCACAGACTTTTCTAAGGTGACCTACTAGGAAGAATACCATTCTCCTAGAATTCCATTTGATCCGTTAAGATAGAATATATTAGTTTTCAATATAATCAGAGCCAATTCACACTTACCATAAGAAACTATTTGTTTTATAGTTGTTTAAAAACGATCGTCCTTTATAATTAAAATAGATCTTTTTAAAAGAAGGGGAGCAATATTACGATGAGAAAAATACCATTAACTATACTTGCGATATGCATTACTATCTTTTTAGCTGCTTGTGGTCAAGAACAAGGTGGCGGAAATGCTAGTCAAAATGAAGTGGATGAAAATGCGACATTACTAGAAATTCATGCTACTAACTTTGAATTTGATCAAGCGGAGTATGTGGTTAAAGCAGGTGAACCGGTAACGATTCAATTAAGTAGTGATGAGGGCATGCACGGCATTAACATTCAAGGACTGGATGTCAATATTGACGGAAATGGATCGAAGACGATTACACCGAGTGAACCAGGAGAGTATACAATTTTTTGTAGTATTCTTTGTGGTACAGGCCATGGAAATATGATTTCAAAACTTATAGTGCAGTAATATTCTCTGTAGTTAGGGGTGCTATAGAAAAATGACTAGACTGACGATCGAAAATTTAACAGTTGCAATTAGAGATACCGTATTACTAGATAATATAAACATCGAGATTTTACCGGGAAAAGTAACAGCTCTCGTCGGTCATAATGGAGCAGGGAAATCGACGTTGATGAAGACAATACTTGGCTGGCAGGATAAGAAGGCTGGTGAAGTATTTATAAATGGTATATCACAGGAAAAGGATTTTTTGTTATTCAAGCAACAGCTTTCTTATATTCCTGAGGAACCGTTATTAATCTCTGAGTTAACAACCATGCAGCACTTTCAGCTTTATGCCAAAAGCTATCAGCTTGACCAGCAAGCATTTTTAGAAAAAGCCAAATATTATACAAATGCACTAGAAATTGACGATAAGCTTGATGAATATCCAGAATCATTGTCAAAGGGTATGCGGCAGAAGGTTCAAATGATTTGTTCGCTATTACCAGATGTACCTTTGCTTTTAATTGACGAACCGTTTATGGGGCTAGATATATACGCCTCAGAATTATTGGAGAAGATCATAGCTGAAAAGGCGAGTAATGGAACAACGATTCTAATTACTACCCATCAGCTCGAGCGTTTGGCTAATTTAGCAGATGATTATATTATGCTACAGCAAGGTAAGATTACCGAGCAAGGATCGATAAGTGAATTCAGGCAACTGAAAAGGAGATTTGACTGATGGACAAAACTCCTTCTGCAATCAGCGCTTTTCTCGATATAAAGCGAAATAGAACCAAGAAAAAACAAAAGCTTTATAAGCTTGCCTTCGATGTTAGCATCGACATCACCACCTCCATCTATTCAGTGGCATTTTTAATCATGTGTGGCTTTCTTATTTACGGTATGATGATCGAATACCGGCATGTGTTTTTGGAAATCGAACAATTTATAGCTAGCCAATATACATTGTTGTTGTTTATTTTAGTCATGAGATCACTAGTTTCATCGTTTACTAGACCGGGTGTCTTATTTTCCAGTGCAGAATTGCAGCTAAGTCTCCTGCCGTATTCTATGAAAAGGCTTTGGATGTACTGTGCATATGAAAAGTGGATAAAAAGTATCCTTACGTGGACAGTTTTTGCGACAATCCTAACGATTATTACACCGTTTCACGCAAGTACCTTGTTTCCGGTAGCGATAGTAATGATCGTTATCCAAATCCTGACGACGACGCTACAGTGGAAGCTTTTTCAAGTTAATACGCTGAATAAGTTTATTGTTATATTTTCTGTCGGTTTTTTATACGGATTAACGAGATTAGTATATGCCTTCATGTCCCTAAACAACTGGTATCTAGTGGTGACAGTATTAATTCCTTTAGTTATTGTCAACATGCTATTAATCAAACGTTTGTTTAAAAAAATCGATTGGATGAAAGTAGTCCAAACAAATGATTTAGTAATATGGAATATATGGTTTGTCAATCAGATGTCTAAAGTAGAAATAAAGCCTCCAAAGAGGCAAGGACTATTACAAGCAATCGTTCATCGGACAAGGAGTAAGAAGCCTTTTACATATAATTTATCAACTATGTATGCCCGTCTATGGAGACGTCACTTTGCCCAGGAAAAAGAGCAATTAATAAAAGTATTTGGCGGTATTATTATTCTGTTAGCAGTCCTAAGTTTCAAAGGTCCATGGATGTTTGGAATTGCAATAACACTCAGTATTTTTCTGTTTGCAAATATAGGTAGTTTCTTCTTTAGTAGTATGTTTATCGATCGATTGGTCAGCAGTATGCCGTGGGATATGGAGATTTGGAAGCAATCATTTCTGCGCTGGGCATATGGAGGTGGCGGCGTAGTATTACTGCTTTTGTCAATTCTACTATTAGCTCGAACCGGGATAAGTCTATGGATCCCAGTTCAATTGCTAAGTTATTTAGCGATAGCTTCGTATTATTTAAAGCACCAGATGCGTGAAAAAGCTTATGTAATTAGTAGAGTTGAATACGTAAACAAATTGGTGGAGAGTACTCTTATCATAGGGATGTTTATACTAACTGCAATTAGTATTGTGTATCCATATGTAAGTTTCATAACTATTGCATGTTATTTTGTATTAACACGTGGAAAGTTATGGCCTGCAATGCTTTAGTAGGCGATAACTTATTTCTTAAGCTCTTTTCGATTTTAAACTTCATAATTGAATGAAAATCTGACGTAGTGCTAGTGATTTCCGCACCAGGCTGTCGCTTTCTGTGAAGAACGCCGGGTGCCAGCAATAAAATAGCAAATCAAGATGCTATAAACTTTTAGTGGCCAGAGGGGACCTTATTTCGCGTAATATACCAGTTTTTTATGATTTGACGGCCATCAGAGCCCTTATTTACTCAAAATGGCATACTATAGCAAGGTTTTATTCAAATAAGCGTACCGGTGGCCGCACAATTCTTAAAATGTCCATCCTGTCACAAATAAGGTCCAAGGTGGCCGTTAAGAAGCAACTCATTTCGCCCACCATGCGTGATTTTCACTGAGCTCAGCTCTTCAGCACCGAGGAAAGCAAAGTGTAGTGACGGGAGCGGTGCACATGTAAGATGTGAGCACATATGCACTACGTCGGGGGCTAGCTATTTTCCGCAATAACAACAACCATCTAGATAACAATCATTTCTTACATACTGCAATGCCTAGCGGATATTGTATATCTCTTCCGAGCGGTTCAATTAACACCCCTTTTTGAAAATAAAATTGCTTCTCGGTGTAAGGTTCAAATAGTGCCTGAAATTCCTCAGGTTTTAATTGATGTATATGAAAAGGTGATCCACACTCGACACCTCTTCCTTCTCCAAACGGAGTTGATACAATCAGTTTGCCGCCAGGCTTTAGTAACCGGTAGTAGTTATCTAGTAATGCTTGCTCCTCTTCGATATGTTCAAGTGTCTCAAAACTTGTAATGCAATCAAACTGTCCAAACTGATCAACTAGTGAAATATCTGTTGCATTTGCTATATGGAAGTTTGATTGTGGGTGATAATAGGTTGCTTTAGCATAAGTGATGATCTCTGGATCAATATCAATACCAACGACTTCGTAAATAACATCTTTCTTTTCTTTCGCAATCATATGCGTACCATACCCAGCGCCGCACGATAAGTCCAATACACGCCCTTCATTAATATAATATAAGGCAAATTGATAACGAGCAATATGCTCCAATAATAGTTTGTTCATCGGTTTCATCTTTGCAGGAATAACACGTTCTCCAGTATCCTCAATCAATAATGACACCGCTTTCCTTAGTGTTGTGTTAATCTAATTATGACACAGATAGAGTATGCTGCCAAAATTTGTTACGTATTCTCGTCATGGAAATAGATAAATGAATATGATACGTTTATAAGAAGTTAGAGTAGAGAAGGGGATTGTATGGATAAGAAACATCTATATCGTGAAAAAAAACAAGATCCATCCCTTAAATTATTTGTAGTCTTGTCGAAGGCTTATCGGTCAATTTCCGATCAAGTCGCTGCAGATATAAGAAAACGAGGGCTGAACACGACAGAATTTGGCGTTTTAGAATTATTATATCATCAAGGTGAACAACCTTTGCAAAAAATAGGAGATAAGATCTTACTCGCAAGCGGGAGTATTACGTACGTCGTTGAT
The DNA here is from genome assembly GCF_045635475.1 of Radiobacillus sp. PE A8.2. NCBI lineage: Bacteria > Bacillati > Bacillota > Bacilli > Caryophanales > Bacillaceae > Radiobacillus > Radiobacillus sp. PE A8.2. The sequence goes on from NZ_JBJGXI010000039.1 coordinate 21,686, forward strand.
AAATTAGAGCAAAAGGGTTATGTATCACGTAAGCAATCTGATAGTGATCGTCGTATAACGTATGCTTCTATTACACAGGAAGGATCTAGACTGTTAGAAGAAATATTCCCGGGACACTGGGAGCAAATTGAATCGATAACAGCAGGATTAAGTGAGGAAGAAAAACATGAAACCATTGATATGCTGAAAAAATTAGGCACTTATGCAGACAGATTATCATTGGAAAATAAATAAATTAAAGGTATAATGAAATAAATACATTTAAGAAGGAGGGAATTTAGATGCTACACACAAACGCACGTGCTATTGATACTGAGTTGTTGTATATTCACCGTGCGATTTTTCATGAATTTGTTGATAACGGGATACGTATGCCCTTTTTTAACAACTAAATGAATGGAAAATGTGTAGGATCTTCTTTCCCATAGACTAATAAATTCTTGGATCCACGCAATAGGTGTGGATTTTTTTAATCCAGATTATTTGCGTTGGATCAATATGAGAGTCAGGGGCAGTTGCCTCTGGCTTTTTTGTTTACAAAAATACATGCTTTATATAGGGAGTAATTAACATGTTGGTGACATTGAAAGATATTAAAAAAATTATTGGTGGAAATATATTATTTAGTGAACTTAATTTTGAAATAAAACCCGGTGAAAAAATTGGGATGGTTGGCCGTAATGGTGAGGGTAAATCAACCATATTTAAGATAATTACCAGGTTAGAAGAGTTTGAACAAGGCGAATTGTTTATAAAAAAAGATACGAAAATTGGCTATTTAGAACAAATACCGTTATTTAATCAAGGGACGGTTTGGGAGTTTCTTGAGGCTAGTTTCGATAAACTAAATCAATTGAAACAACAGATGGTGGAGTTAGAAAAGCAGATGCAAGATACTAATAAAATTGATAAGGTATTAGCTAGTTATGGGGAAGTGCAAGCCATGTTTGCAAGCCAAGGTGGTTATGAAATGGAAGCAAATATAAAGCGAATTGCAGCTGGATTAAATATAGATGTATTACTAGATCAGTCATTCGACCATTTAAGTGGAGGGGAAAAGACGAAGGCCGGTCTTGCTAGAATATTATTACAGGAACCGGATTTACTATTACTTGATGAGCCGACGAACCACTTGGATTTATCGGCAATACAGTGGTTGGAAAATTTCTTAGCTCAATACGCTGGCGCGGTTTGTATCATTTCGCATGACAGGTATTTCCTAGATCATACAATAAAGAAAGTTGCTGACTTAGAATGTGGTGAAGTTACCTATTATCAAGGTAACTATAGCTCTTATGTTGAACAAAAGGAAACGAAGCTTTTGCAGGAGTTTGCCGCCTATCAAGAACAACAGAAAAAAATCAAAAAAATTAAGGAAGCAATTAAACGGTTAAGGCAATGGGCGAATGAAGCTAACCCACCGAATGAAAAGTTGTTCAAGCGTGCAAAAAGTATGGAACGAGCATTGGAGCGAATGGAAAAGCTCGACAAGCCTGTCTTGGATCCAAAGAAAATGAATTTGGATTTCAATCCGGAAAACCGGAGTGGTGAAGATGTTATTAAGTGTAAGGCTCTTTATAAGGACTTTGACAATAAACAAGTATTAAAAGGAATAGATCTGCATTTACGTTACCAGGAGCGCTTAGCGATTGTCGGTGATAATGGCAGTGGGAAATCAACATTAATCAAGCTGATACTCGGCAAGGAAAGTGCGACAGCAGGTGAAGTGCTGCTTGGTTCGCAAATAAAAATAGGTTATCTTCCGCAACATCCTCTACAGGACGTAGATCCAAAAGTAAGCGTAATTGACTATTTCCGAGAAGAGGTTCGTGCCACTGAAGGTCAAGCGCGACATTTGTTAGCACAGTTTATGTTTTATGGTTATTCGGTATTTCAAAAGATTAGTCAGCTTAGTGGTGGCGAAAGAATGAGAGTCCAACTGGCCATCTTTATGCATCAAGGTGTGAATGTACTCGTCTTAGATGAGCCAACCAATCATTTGGATATCGACTCGCAAGAAGTGTTAGAAGAAGCAATTGCAAACTTCGAGGGGACGGTTATTGGTATTTCTCATGACCGCTACTTTTTAAATCAATGCTTCACAGACACGGCATATTTAGTCGATGGAAGCCTAAAACGTTATCCGGGCACCTATCAGGAAACCTGTTCTAATTGGGAACAACTAAAACAACAAGTACAAGAGAAGCAGCAAAAACAGGCACCAAAAAAAGCAAAAGAAATCAAGAAGACGACATCAATCGATTATGAAGTAGAAATTAGCAGATTAGAAGCTAAGGTAGCTGATTTAGAGAAGAAAAATCCATCAAATGACAAGATAATGCAATTTCGACAAAAGATTGATCACTATTACAATGTTTGGCTTGAAAAAGAAGAGAAGAAAATCGACGAATAGTGATGTTTATCACTGAACCTTTGACAGGATTATATTATGATAAGGGTGAGATTAGGATGTCTTTTATTATATCTAGTGAATACGAATGAAAGAGAAAAGGTCGTATTCTAGAAAATTTTAACTCGCAGGTCAAAATTAGGAACAAGACGCTTACCATTGGTAAGCGTCTTGTTTTTTAGATGAATAATAACAACATTCGGGATGACTAGTACCAGCGCTCCTAGTCAATAGTGAGAATTCCCTTAGGCCCGGCGCAATTACGAGCTGTTGCGGTGCAATTGGTATGCGGTTTGGTGCAATAGTCTGCCGTTGTGATGCAATTATTCGTTCATATGGTGCAATTACGATTAGGTGGTTCATTTGGGCAACCGCCCTCGGCTTTGGTGAATAGGCACTACGCAAACAAGAGGTTTTCTTGCTCTGAGTTCCATTCCGTACTTGCTAAATGGGGCGGCACACTTCTTTTAAAAACGACATCGTATATCAAAACAGCGTATATTTCCCGGGGAATATCTTTTATTCGACAGTAATCCAAAATCTTTTGATTACGTTGCCATCTTCTTCTATGCAATCAAGATCTGGGATGCCACCATTATTGCAAATGGTTTTCTCTGAACCTGTGTTCCATGCGTCGCAGACGACGAGTGCACGGTCAATATGTAATTTCTTCGCTTCTTGTAATGCCAATTGTAAAAGCTTTGTAGCATAACCCTTTCTTCTTTCAGAGGGACGGATGCCATACCCAATATGACCACCGCTATTCATTAACAATTCTGTTAATTGGTGTCGTATACTGACTGCACCAAGCACACGATTTTCATGGTTAACTAGCCAAAAGGCAGAGTCTGGCACCCAACCTTCCGGAAGACCTTCTCCAACGCTAGCAGTTGCCAAATCCTGTACCATAGCAGGGAAATTACTTGGATCTTTCTTTATAAACCATGGAATCATATCTTCTCCAGAGTCAGCCCATTCACGATGAAATGACATATATTGTTGTTGTAACTTAACAGTCGGTTTAACCAAGTATAAAGAATTATCCAATTGTTTTTCCTCCTTGATGCGCGCAAATTTTACCAATTTTATCATAAAAATTGCTGCAGGAACATAACAAATATATTGCATTCAATTTCTAGCAAAATAAAAAGGAGTTTAAAGATTAGTAAGCAGGGAAAAGAAAATATGTCTAAGGCGCGTAGAGAAATACTCAAGGAGGAACATCAATGGAGAATCAAGACATCGTTGTTTATATAAGTAATGATTGTAGCCAATGTGACGAATTGGTTTCTCAATTGGATGAATGGGGGGTAAAATATCAGCAAAAAAATACTACTGAAAACGCCAATTTCTTGAAGGATTTACAAAAACAAAAAATTTATGCGACACCTGCTGTATTCATTGGTAATCAAAAAATACTAGGCTTTCAAAAGAACAAACTAAAACAAGAATTAGGAATCCGAAATCATTATTCATATGGCAACTAATTACCACAACTATATGCTCCAGTAACAAAAAACCCTAATTCTGAAATTGAAAGTATTAACCATATTTCCTATAGTGCATAAAGTAGTAGTAAAGGAAATATGGAAAGAGGTGTGTGCATATGCCACAAAGAAGAGCGTCATACTTTCAATCACCATACCATCAAAACCCTAATCAATACGCACCGCAAAACTTTCAGCAACAGCCATTTCAACAGCCATTTTATTCCGAGCAAGCTTCTCAAGCACAACCAACGCAGGTCGGTGCGACGCCTTATGATCATTTTGCAAAGCCGCAACAGCCTGCCCAATGGAATAACTATTTCCAACCAAACGGACAGCAGAGTATGGGCTGGAATCAGAAACCAAATGGAATAATGAATTATTTCCAAGACAAAGAGGGTCAGCTGGACGTCGATAAGATGCTTGGAACAGTAGGACAGATGGCAAATACGGTGCAACAAGTATCACCATTATTAAAAGGTTTAGGTTCTTTCATGAAAGGTTTTAAATAGGCAATATTAGCAGGAGGGAATTCCTGTCGTCAAAAAGCGACAGGAATTTTCTTGGTTTTTGCTTGTTATGAAAATTAATCGATTCATAATACTGACCTTAACTATTCACACCAAAAAATAGTTGGGCAAAGTCGTCAGAGAATTATATGCATGCAAACTGCTTTGTAAACAATTATTAAATTGACGCAATTGGTAATGATAAGCTTGATAATGTATGAACGGAGGAGGGTAATTTATGATAGGTTGTCTTTGTCTACATGGATTTACTGGTGGGCCATATGAATTATCCCCTATGACTGATTATTTTAGAAAGAGAACGGATTGGCAAGTTGTAGCCCCTTCACTACCAGGTCATGGAAACGAACTTACTCTAGAAAGAACAACATATAAAAATTGGATAGAAGTCGCGGAGAATGCTTTGAAGAAATTAATAGAGCAATGCGATAAAATATATATCATTGGTTTTTCAATGGGTGGAATGATTGCGTCCTACCTGGCTGCTAGGTACAACGTTAATAAACTAGTACTTTTGTCAACAGCTAGAAAATATCTGAATGTTAGACAGCTAACTGTAGATATGCTTCGATTTGGTAAGGAAGCACTTGCTGGCGAGTTAGCAGAAGATAAGGTGTTTCAAAGGTATAATGCTAAAAAAGGAAAAATACCGATAAGGGCATTAGTGGAGTTCCAGCGATGTGTTCGATTCACAAAGCCTTTTTTGAAGCAGCTAGAATGTCCCGTACTTATCGCGCAAGGATTGCAAGACGGAATTGTGCCATATAAGTCTGCATATGCCTTGAAACAAGAGATACCAGTAGATTCAGAAGTAATCTTTTTTCATGATTCAAAGCATCACATTTGTTTTTCAGATGAGCGAGACGCGCTTATTCAATCTGTTTATTCCTTTTTAACACGTGATCAAGATATAGAAAAGTAAGTGGAAGTAAAACAGCTGAACCAATGGCTCAGCTGTTCATGTTAGTTAGAGTTCAATTTATCTTTGAAAAAAGCAATAACAAGGCCACCTTCACCAGCATGTGTGGAGATTGCAGGGCCCATTTCAGCTAAAGTAGTCTCCTTAAATGGATATACATTTTTAATTTCTTGCAATACGTGATTCGCCCAATCCTCTGCATTGCAGTGAGTCATGGCGAGCATTTTGTCTTCGACGTTCTTCGTGTACGATCCGATTTGGTCAATGAACCTACGAATTGATTTCTTTTCACCTCGGACTTTTTCGGTAACCTCAATTGTGCCTTCTTCGCTTGCACGCATCAATAACCTAATGTTAAGCGTTTTGACAATTGCTCCTTTAACCCGGTCAAGTCTGCCGCCACGTACTAGATTTTCTACCGTTTTTAAAACGAATAAGGTAATCGTACTTTCAACTTTTTCATACAGATGAGTAACTAACTCTTCATAATGATAGCCTTCGTTAGTTTTTTTAATTGCCTCGTCTAAAAGCAAAATCATCCCGCTAGATGCAGTTTTTGTATTAATAACTTCAATCTTTCTTTCAGGTTCTTCATCGAGAAGCATTTTTTTACCTAGTAGAGCGTGATTATAAGTGCTGCTAATCCCGTCTGAAATCGCCAACAAAATTATTGGAACTTCCGAGTCGATGCACTTAAATGCCTCATAAAATTCATTTGGACCTGGAGCAGACGAAAGTGGAAAGTCATCAGAGTCTTTAATTTTTTGGTTGAATGTCGCTGTATCAATAGTTACTCCGCTTTTATATTGCTCGTTACCGAAGTGGACGTACAGGGGAACAACTTCGATATCATAAGTCTCTTGCATTGTTTTTGGAATGTCCGCACTGCTATCGGTCATTAGTTTTATCTTCTTCATGATTTCTCCCCTTTTTTCTATAAAGTTTTCCTTATTATAACATGGGTGAAAGTTGTCCTAGTTAAATTCATTCCTTTTTAGAAAAGGTCATTTTTAGTTTTTTACTTGTACTAATTATAAATAGAACTAGGCCAAAGATAACAATCATTCCGCCAAGCCATTGTGTCCAGGTGATTTTTTCTCCTAGTATGTAATAAGCAAGGATAGAAGCCCCGATGGGTTCAAACAATATACTCATTGATATGACGGAAGTGCTAAGCCATCTTAAAGCCCAATTAAACAAAGTGTGCCCGAGAAATGTAGGGATAATAGCTAATGCTAAAAAGATCCACCAGTCTTGTGCAGGATATCCCGAGAAAGAATAACCAAGCACGAGGTTATAAATAAAGAGTGTAAACGTACTAATCCCATAAACGATAAATGTGTACGTCATTAAAGATAAACGTTTACGAGCATTCTGACCAAATAAGAAATAGGCAGTGATCATTATAGCACCTAACAGCGCGAGAATATCACCGAATAAAGCCATGCCACCAATCTGGAAATCACCCCAACCAATGATAATACTTCCGGTAATCGCAATAATCATACTTATAATTGCACCTGCAGCAAATCGTTCTCTGAAAAATATATAGGTGCCAATGAACCCAAAGATCGGTTGGAGTGTTACTAACACAACAGAACTGGCAACGGATGTATAATTTAAGGATTCAAACCAGAGAATAAAGTGGAAAGCTAGAAATATCCCTGCGAATATAGATAGAACCCAGTCATGTCTGGAAATAAGTTTGAACTCGCTACGGTATTTGATAAGAACAAAAGGGGCCATAATGGCGAAGGCAAAAAGCAACCGATAATTCGCAATAATAGATGCTGGAGTTGCATCAGCCAATTTGACCAGTACAGCAGCAGTTGAAACGGAAATTACTCCTACGATTAGGGCAATGGATGGATGGAAAGGCGGTCGATTCACGAGACGTCTCCTTCTTAGCAACAGTTTTTTTCTATTCTAACACTCAGATGTTTGAAAATCATTTCTAATACAGGTAGAATTAAACTAAAGAGTATGATATTATACAATAATCCATTGAACGCTTTGCTCGTAGGCCTCTTCCGTGTGTGGAGGAAGGCTTTTTTCACGTTAAAATGTAAGGTTTTTTAACATAAATTTAGGTTATCTTATATAGAGAGAGGCTTTAAAAAGACTGTGGTGGGGAATTGTGTATAAACACACTGTACTCTTTAACGTGCAACCGCGTATGAGAATTTTTTAAAGGAGTAGGTATAAAAAGTGACAACATTTAGTGAATTAGGTATTTCAAAACCGATTATGAAGGCCTTGGAAAACATGGGCTTTGAGGAAGCTACGCCAATACAGGAACAAACAATCCCTTTAGGGTTGGCTCAGAAAGACGTTATTGGTCAGGCGCAAACAGGTACAGGTAAAACAGCTGCCTTTGGTATTCCGATGATTGAAAAGATTGATAAGAACGTGAGGAAGGTCCAAGGACTTGTTGTAGCGCCTACAAGAGAACTGGCTATCCAAGTATCAGAAGAGATTCACCGTATTGGTAAATATACCGGTGTTAAAACATTACCAGTATATGGTGGTCAACATATGGAGCGACAAATTCGTGCGCTTAAAGATGGTCCTCATATTGTAGTGGCAACGCCAGGTAGATTACTGGATCATATTAGAAGAAAAACAATTAACATTAGTAACGTCCATACAGCGGTGCTAGACGAAGCAGACGAAATGCTTAACATGGGTTTTATCGAGGATATTCGTGATATCTTAAAATCGATTCCTGAGCAAAGACAAACATTATTGTTTTCAGCGACGATGCCTAAGGAAATTAGAGATATCGCAGCTACACTGATGAAGAACCCAGAAGAAGTAAAAATAAAATCAAAAGAATTAACGGTGACGAATATCGAGCAATTCTTCGTTGAAGTACATGAAAAGCAAAAATTTGATACGTTAACGAATTTGTTAGACATTCATGCACCAGAGCTTGCGATTATTTTTGGTCGTACGAAAAAACGTGTAGATGAAGTGACAGAAGGTCTTCATGCTCGCGGATTTAAAGCAGAAGGAATTCACGGTGATCTAACACAAGGTAAGCGTATGTCAGTGCTTAATAAATTTAAAAGCGGACGTATTGAAATTTTGGTCGCTACCGATGTAGCTGCACGTGGGTTGGACATTTCTGGCGTGACACACGTATACAATTTCGATATTCCACAAGATCCTGAAAGCTATGTACACCGTATTGGTCGTACAGGTAGAGCTGGTAAACTGGGCGAAGCAATCTCATTCATAACGCCAAGAGAACTGCCTCACCTTAACTTAATTGAAAAAGTAACAAAAGGTAAAATTAAACGACTGCAGGCACCGTCTATGGACGAGGCTAAACGTGGACAACAGCAACTGACGGTAGAAAAACTTGTAGCTGCGATTGAAAAGAATGATCTAAAAGACTATCGTGAAACAGCTGCAGAATTGTTAGATCAACATGATTCTGTTACCATCGTTTCAGCTGCGTTAAAAATGTTAACGAAAGAACGACGCAATGCACCTGTAACACTTTCTTCCGTTCAGCCTGTGAGTGTAAAATCGGGATATAAGGGTAAAGATAAAGGCGGCGGCAAGTTCAGAAACGATAAGCGCAATTTCTCCCGTGGTGGTAAAGGTAAACCGTCACGCAACCGTAAATTTCAAAATAAGCGCGGATCAAATCAGTCGAGCAACAGACAACAAAACATCTAAATAATTTAAGGAAAGGTGTCACATTGTTGTGGCACTTTTTTTGTTGTTTATAAAGGCTGTTTGCTGTTGTTATTGTGGCGGATAATAGCTAAACGCCGTCGTAGTGTAAAACAGGCGCTGTGGAAAAATACGCCCTTTCCGGCGGGGAACGCTCTACTCCTCCTCAATCGCAAAGAGCGCTCTCTGCGGGGTCTTCAGACTGTTCCTTTCCCGCTGGAGTGGCGTATTTTTCCACAGCTTTGGATAGTTTTCTATAACACACGTTTTATGAAGCGTAGTCCCTACACTTTGACTCCTGCGGGACTAGTGGCATAAGTGAGACCCCGCAGCGCGATAGCGCGAGGAGGCTCACTAGCCCCCCGCGGAAAGCAAAGTGTAGGGACGGAGCGGTGCACATCTAAGATCGTGAGCACCTACCTACTACGACGCATTTTACTTCAATTATGAAGTTTGAAAAGTAACTCGTAATGAGCATTAATAAAAAGGGATCCACCTAGGTGGATCCCTTTTCCATGTCTAAGTTAGTGATTCACGCTTAAAAACCCAAGCATAAATAATGCCGATAAGGAGTAGCATGCCCCCATAACCTACCGCTGGATATAAATACTCTACCATCGCAGAGAAACCGATTTGACTGACGGCAAAAGCGAGCAATGTCGAAATGATAACGACTGTCTTTTTCTTCTTTATAAAGTTCAGTCTTGAACCGAATCCGAAAAGATTACCAACTGCAGTTGTATAGACTTCTGCAAATAAGACAACAGCAAAAATCAGTTGGATAACCGGAGAGATTTGTTCAGCGATCGTAATCATTGGAACCTCTACCTGTGAAGATTCAATAATACTCGTTAAGATACTAAAATTAATTGCTAGTACACCAATGCCGAGCCCTAATCCTCCTAACAAAGCACCCCAAAATAAGGAGCGATGACTTTTTGCTTGTGCACCTAAAGGGCCGAGAATTGCGATCGCGATAACAAGGTTATAGGAAGCGTAGTTTATTGCAGATATAAACCAGTTAGGTGCAGCACCTTCTAGTTCATTGGCAATTTGGATTTCTTCTTGTGTTATCGGGTTACCAATTAAGCTATATATCGTTATAAATAATACGGATGCAAGCAATACAGGAACCACGTAACTAATCGCATTAATAACACCTGATATGCCTGTTAACACGGTGAGTAAAGTAATAACTGCCATCACAATCGTTCCAAATAGGGGAGGTATCCCAAACTGTTGTTCAGTTATTGCGCCAGCACCGGCAATCATTGCGGCTAAGGCACCGAACAGAAAAACAGTGATAATGATATCAATGATCGTTCCAATAATTTTCCCGTTTGTGAAATGAACGATTTGTACATGTGATTGTGCTTGAAGTTTACTTCCCAACAACAAGATCGAATAGCCAAAAAAGAAAAAAAGGATTGTAGCCAATACAATTCCCCAAATGCCACCGATTCCAAAAGTAGTGAAAAACTGAAATACTTCCTGACCTGATGCAAACCCTGCTCCAACAATCGTACCAATGTATGTTGCCGCTATTTTAAATGTATTCACCCCTTTGACAGGTGTACGCATTTAATACCCTCCTTTTATTGGTATGATTGCCACCTAAGATGTATTTATGTATCGGAAAGATTCTATTGGTCATAAAGTAAATTTTTGTAATAAATGTTGGGTTTGTCATACGTCTATTTCACTAACCATGTTATAGTAAAATTATTGAATCGATTTATTGGTAAAAGTGTATAATTACAAAGTGATTTTTAACCAAAAACAAAAAGGTTGGTGTTTATTCTGAGACAAGCGCCAGAAAATTTTATTGAAAAAGATGCAATTAAAGCATGGAGAATCACGGCACTTATTCCATTTAGTATCATATGGATTGTTTTTATCGTACTTACAGTTCTGGCAGCTAAATTTTCATTTTCGCTCTGGATTGTATTAGTTGCATGGGCTGTGTTAGCAATTGTTACTTACTTTTGCATTATTTTAATTCCTGCAGTTCGATGGAAAAGGTGGAGATACCAAGTATTTGATCAAGAAATCTATATTCAGCATGGTATTATCATCGTGACACGAACAATCGTCCCAATGATTCGTGTACAGCATGTCGATACACAACAGGGACCGATATTGAAACGCTTTGACCTAGCTACAGTTACGATATCTACTGCAGCTACCACGCATGAAATTCCTGCAGTAAATGAGGGGCAAGCATCTCACTTACGTGACCGTATTTCAGAGTTGGCAAGGGTGGATGAAGATGATGTCTGAACCAAAAAGAATGCACCCAGGTGCAATGATTTTGAGCTTCTTCAAAGTTATTAGGGAAATTATCATACCGGCAGGTGTTGGATTTTTTGCTAGTTTTAATAATGTGGATTTTTTTGGTGTGTGGTTCCAGGTTTTATATATCGCAGTAATTGCTATTGGAACAATCCTATTTAGTTTCTTAACATGGTATCGCTTTACATACAAAATAGACGATGATCAAATTAAAATTGAATCAGGAATCATCATTCGAAAAGAGCGCTTTATTTCTAAAAATCGGATCCAATCGATTGATTTAACTGAGGGAATCGTCCACCGTATATTCGGATTGGTGAAAGTGGAAGTTCAAACCGCTGGTAGTAGCACTTCTGCTGAAGCAGGTTTAAAAGCAGTTAAAAGAGCAGAAGGCGAAGCGATTAGAGAACAGCTGAAAAATAAAAGTAAAATAGATGAAGTAGAGAATGAATTAGAAGAACCAAGCGAAATAAACGATGAACATGTCGAGCAAGGGCCTGTTAGAAAGCTCTCCTTTATATACCTATTTATTGCCGCAACTACTTCTGGTGGGATTGGTGTGTTTTTGTCCTTGTTTGCATTATTCGGTTCGCAAATCACACAATTTATACCGGAAGAATTTGTTGAGGGTGTTTACGATTGGGCGATTCATTTAAGTATTATTATCATTGTCGTATTAGCAATTTTAATAGCAATTGTATTATGGCTCATGGCGATCGCGGGAACTTTTTTAAAATACAGTTTCTTTACTATCAAGAGAAATAATGATGAATTGTTTATTGCTAGAGGTCTGTTAGAAAGAAAACAACTGACCATTCCTTTAAAGAGAATTCAAGCTGTGCGCATCGAAGAAAATCCATTAAGACAACCATTTGGTTTTGCTACTATCGCAGTTGAAATTGCTGGTGGGTCTTCAGAGCAAGGGGAAGGATTTTCTACCGTGTTGTTTCCGTTAATAAAGAAAACGGAAATCGAGGCGTTTTTATCTGATTTTCTTCCTAGCTTTGAACTTACAAAAAAGTGGAAGCCACTTCCGACCCGGTCAATGAGAAGATATTTAATCCGAGCTGTCGCACCTGTGCTTATTGTTCTCACGCCAGTTAGTTATTTCTTCTTTAGTTATGCGTGGATTGCACTAATCTTTATTTTAGCTGCAGGTCTTCTAGGATGGCATCGTTATCGAGATGCGGGGTATACGGTTACAAATAATCAGTTAGCAATCAGAACACGAACCATTAGTCGGGTATCTGTGTTTGCAAATAGAAAAAGAGTGCAAGCATTCGCAACCTCTGCCCATTGGTTTCAAGCGAGGAAGCAATTATGTACGCTCGCTTTTTCTGTTGCCTCGCACAGTTCTGGGAAAAAGTTTAAAATCAAGGATATCGACCAGACTGATGCAGATACAATTGCAAATTGGTATTCGTTCGAAAAATGATTTTGAATTTGCAAGTGCGATGATAAAAAATATGGCCATACCATCGTGTTTTTTGCGGTTGTATGGCCATATTTGAGCAAGTTTATAAAAAAATATTATAAAGTGTAACGGTTCACAAGAAGAATAATGTATAATAAAGTAAATGACTGAACAATCTCAGGATCATCTTAAACGGATGAATGAAAAGTCTATAAATCGGATTGTTAATTTATTATCTGTCAATTCCATAATACTAAATAGCTATGCAAGGTAATTATGAAATTGACTATTCTAATTTTCAACTTGTAAGCGTTTAATAATCAACTTGGAATAGCATAAGTTTTTGTACTGGAGGTAGAATTGATGAAGAAATATATAGCTTTTGATGTTGGTGGAACGAATGTGAAGCATGGGTTGCTCGATGAACAAGGGGCGATTCTCACAAAAGATAAGTATCCGACACAAAGAGAACATTTGGATAAGTTCCTAATTGATATGGTCGCTGTTATTCGAAGTTATCAGGAAAGTAACGACGATGTGGAAGGTATCGCGATTAGTTTACCCGGAGCTATCAATACAGAAACCGGTTTCGCTTATTTTGGAGGGGCGATAACTGCTTTAGATCGTCAGAATATAACGCAGTTACTTGCAGTACACACATCACTACCAATAGAGGTTGAAAATGATGGAAATTGTGTTGCTTTAGCAGAAAAGTTTAACGGAAATGCAACAGAATGTAGCAATTTCATTTGTTTTACTATTGGAACGGGCATTGGCGGAGGAATTTATGTAAATAACCAAATTGTTCACGGGCATAACTTTAGAGGTGGAGAATTTGGGTTCATGGTCACGCGGGGAAGTGAAGAAGATCGCCAGTCTATGCATGACAATGCTGCTACCGGTAGCCTTATCAAAATATATAAAGCATTTAAAGGTATTCCCGAATCGGAGCGAGTTGAAGGTATCGTGATTTTTGAAGAAGCGGAAACGAATGAACAGGTCAAAGAAATTGTTGAAACTTGGCTGCAAAGTATCAGTTTTGGAATTTATAATTTGGCAGTAGCATTAAATCCAGAGAAAATACTCATCGGTGGAGCAGTTAGTAGTAGAGATGATTTATTAGAGGGCATAAATAAATATCTAGTAAAGTTACCTCAATGGCATTTATTGAAAGTTCCGTTAGAGACATGCAAGCATCATAATGATGCAGGTTTGTTAGGTGCGTTTAACAACTTTTTGACGAAAAGCAATAAAATTTCACAATAAAAAAACATCCCCAGATAATTATTTTTTCTGGGGATGCTGATTTTTAAATTTTCTTTCACGCGCTCATTAAGCTTTTTATTTAAAAGAAGCTTTGAAGCAATCTGCCAAATATGCCGATTAGCACAAGTCCCCCAATAATAATCCAAAGGACAGGTTTACCCCAGCTGTTCATCCTTCTTTTTTTCTGCCAGCGATTCGGGTTAAAGTTTACTGATCCCTCGCGTGGTGCTCTTCGGTTACGCCATGGTGAAAATGCTTTGGACCCGATAAGCATGATTGGTCCAAGTACTAAGCCTGCAATAAAGCCAAACAAATGACCTTCCACATGGATTCCTGGCTGAAGAAATGTCATAATTAAACCTATAACAATAATTACTGTCACGATTTGAGCATTTGCTTTGTCAATTAAATCTTTACGCATAAATACCATGTAAGCATAAACACCAAATAATCCGTATACAGCACCAGATGCACCGTAATGCGCTTGTATGGAAAGCGGGTCTAAAAAGAAGGGAACTAGGTTGCCTACTATGCCTGTTAATAAATACGTTAAAATAAATTTGAATTTACCTAGCATTTGTTCTAATGCTGGCCCGAATAATACGAGTGAAAAAGAATTAAATAAAACATGCATAACACCATATGGATCGTGAATGAATATCGGTGTGACTATGCGCCAATACTGACCTGCTGACACTGCATAATTTACTCCTGTTCCTAACTGGAGAATTTCATTACCAAATGGTAATCCGAGAAATGTAATTAACCATATAACTAATTGTAATGCAATAATCGACGTTACTATTGGATAGAATCGAATAAATTCACGGAAGCTTTCGGTTCGAATAAACATAGTTGAGCTCCTTTATCAAAAAATTTTACATATATATCATACTGCACGAAGTTAGCAATGCACAAACATTTACAACAATGAAATTAACGCAGTTTCGCTATAATCTAATACATAATGTAATTAAAGAGGGTAGGATGAATGTGATTAAAGGAATTGGTATTGATATTATAGAGTTAGATAGAGTGAAAAATAGTTTGGAGCGAAATAATCGTCTAGTTGAAAGAGTTCTGACCGAAAAGGAAATTGTTGAATTCAATCAGATTTCATCAGAAACTAGAAAGATTGAATTTTTTGCTGGTAGGTTTTCCGTAAAAGAAGCTTATGCAAAGGCTAACGGAACTGGAATTGGAAAATTAAGTTTTAAGGATATCGAAGTAAGCAAAAATCAGCTGGGTGCACCTCAGATAACTGTTAGAAATCAAGGGGACGAGCGCATTTTTGTATCTATATCACATAGTAATAATTATGTGGTAACGCAAGTGATTATAGAAGATTTTCGATAGAAATATAGTAGCTTGTCAGGCTAGTCTGCATAATCATATTGTTTGTCTCATATATTTTAGTGCGGGTAGGAGGGAATAAAGTGCACATCGTTATCGCAAAAGAAATGTACGAAATAGACCGTTTTGCAATCGAAGAAGTTAAGATGGATGGAAAGCTGCTAATGGAGAACGCAGGGAGGGCAATTGCCGGCCGTATCGCATCCATGATCGACAATAGCCAAGTAGTTCTTGTCCTAGTTGGAAGTGGGAATAATGGCGGGGATGGTTTCGTTATTGCAAGAACACTTCTGAAGTATGGGTATACAGTAACTGTATTACAACTAGTAGTGGACGAGAAAATTACGGGTGATGCTGGTTACCACAAGCAACTTTTTGTGCGATCAGGTGGACGTATTGATGCATTGAGGTCAGCTGATGTAATCGGTGAATTACTGAAACAGGCAGATGTAATCGTTGATGCTATGTTAGGGATCGGTATTAAAGGTCCATTAAGACCACCGTTCGATTCCGTTGTCAAAGCAATCAATACTTCCAATCTGTATACCATATCAGTAGATATACCTAGCGGTGTACCTGCAGATGAAGTGTCAGCTGCTTTTATTGGTACGAAGGCTGATTACACGTTTGTTTTAGAAGCACCTAAGATGAGTGCCTTCTTGCAAGCTACTGCTGCTTACTATGGGAAGTGGGAAGTTGTTGATATAGGATTGCCCATCCAAGCCTTTGATAGCTACCAAAAACGTCAAGTGTGGGGACAAGAAGAATTTTTATCAACCCTTCCACAAAGAGAGCAATTTTCTTATAAGGGTAGTCACGGTAAAGGGCTTGTTATAGGTGGATCGATGCGTATGCCTGGTTCTGTAGCATTAACTACTATGGCTGCACTGCGGGCAGGAGCTGGTCTTATCACAGTTGGTACGGTTGCAGAAACGATTCCTACCATTGCTTCACAATGTGCGGAAGCAATGTATCTACCGTTAACTGGCCGGAATGGAGAAATTATAGACGGTAGCATCCAAACTTCGGCATATGATGCAATTGTAATCGGTATGGGAATGGGCAGAGAAAAAGCTACTGGACAATTTGTGCGAAAGCTCGTTTCTGAAGCGCAAATACCTGTAATTATCGATGCTGATGGTATCTTTCATATCAAACAGGAGATGCAGGTATTGTCTAATAGGAAAAGTGCAACTGTGTTAACCCCGCACGTGGGTGAAATGTCATTGTTAACAGGTATTCCAGTTTCTGATATATTAGCAAAGCCTTTTACAATCTCCAAAAACTTTGCCAGCACCTACCAAGTTTATCTTGTCTTAAAGGGCCCATTTACAATTATCACGGATCCCTGGGGAAGACAAACGGTTTCAACTAGCGGTAACCCTGGTTTAGCAAAAGGGGGAAGTGGAGACGTGCTTTCTGGAATTCTTCTTGCAATGATCATGCAGGATGAGTCATTGTCCATCGCCTTATCCAATGGATGTTACCTTCACGGAGACGCTGCTGATCGAACTGTTTCCACTAAGCATTCGGAGCAAGATCTAGTAGCGACAGATGTTATTGAAGGCTTAGCTTCTGTCTTTCGTACATTTCATAAATAAAAGGTGTGCCTGTTCCCTTTGTCCTTTGAATCGAGACAAAGGAGTTGTGAGCATGTTGAAGAAATTAAGCATAGGGATAATGGTAACCCTATTAATTTTAGTATTAGCTGCGTGTGGTCAAAAATCGAAAGAAGATGTTGTCAATAAATTAGAGCAGACGCTGGAGGATATGAGCGGTTATCAAGCACAAGCAAGCATGAGTTTGAAAACTGGAGAAGAAAGTCAAAAATACAATATCGATATTGCACATAAGAAAAAAGATTATTATCGTGTAATGTTAAAAAATGATCAAGATAAAGAGGGTAGTCAGATTATTCTTAAGAACGATGATGGTGTGTTTGTATTAACGCCTGCTTTAAATAAGAGCTTTAAATTCCAAAGCGATTGGCCTAATAATAGCAGTCAACCATACTTGTATCAATCGCTTGTGAAAGACGTATTGAGTGATGCAGAAGCTACTTTCAAAGCTACCGAAAATCATTTTGTATTCGAAACTAAGACAAATTATCAAAACAACAACAATTTACCATACCAAGAAATTTATTTTAATAAGAAAACATTTACACCAGTCATGGTGAAAGTGTTAGATAAAGATAAAAATATACTTGTTGAAGTGGAGTTCTCCTCCTTTGAGTTAAATCCGGAGCTAGCGGAAGACACATTTGAGATTGAAAAAAATATGACTAGCAGTCTACTTGGTGTTCCGGCTATGGCAGAAGCTACGGATGTTGAGTTTGAGATTCTCTATCCGGCCACTAATCTAGGGGCGGAGTTAGCAGAATCTAAAGAAGTAGAGACAACAAATGGGAAGCGCGTTATTTTAACTTATGAAGGTGCTAAGAACTTCACCTTAGTACAAGAACAAGTGACTGCTTATCCGGCAAGTACAACATCTCCAGAGATGATCGAAGGTGAGCCAGTGAGTTTAGGTTTTACAATGGCGGCATTATCTAGCAACTCATTAGAATGGAACCATAACGGGGTTAATTACTATTTAGCAACGGAGGAATTAACAAGAGAAGAAATGATTGAAGTTGCAACTTCTATCTCTCAAACAGCAGTCAAATAATTATTGTTGCAAGCAGGCTCGAGCAGTAGGGTCTGCTTTTATTTTTTTGTTTTCCATTAACAATCCCTTCCATCACTTTCCGCTAACAATTACCGTTTGACATCTATCCGCTCAGAGTAAATAATGATAAAAACAGATTTTCCTTTTAGGAGAGGTCGAAGTGACAGAGAAAACATTTTATCGAGATTCCTGGGCAAATATTCATTTGAATCATATAGCGTTTAATATACAGCAACTAAAGCAACGCCTCTCCCCCGATACGAATATATATGCTGTGGTTAAGGCGAATGCCTATGGCCATGGCGACATTGAGGTTGCGAAGACAGCCTTAGAAGCTGGTGCTCCCCGCTTAGCAGTCGCTATTCTTGATGAGGCAATTCGGTTAAGAGATGCAGGCATTACTGTTCCTATTCTGGTGATGGGCTGGATCCGACCTGAAGATGTTTGGATTGCAGCTGAGCGTGATATAACCGTTACGTTTTTCCAAAAGCAGTGGCTAGAACAAGTGAAGAAAATGGATTTTTCAAAACCACTCACACTGCATATGAAGTGGGATACAGGAATGGGTCGAATCGGCATTCGTGAGGAAGCAGAATTAATAGAAGTACTGCATAACTTAAATGATGATCGGTTTAAGCTTGAAGGTATTTTCACCCACTTTGCGACAGCGGATGAAGCAGAAATAGCTTACTACAAGGAACAGCAAACCCGGTTTAATCAGTTATTTGCTTGCTTTCAAGCACACTGGACTAAACCTGTTATTCTTCATACCGGTAATAGTGCAGCGAGTATGCGGTTTCCGGAAGAAATGAAACACTTTGTGAGATTTGGTATTTCTATGTACGGTTTATACCCTTCAAAAGTAGCAAAAGCTGAAGAACCGATTAAATTAAAACCTGCGATGTCACTACACAGTAGACTAATACACGTTAAAAAGGTGCCGGCTCAAACGGCTATCAGTTATGGAGCAACCTATAAGACTGATAAAGAAGAATGGATAGGTACCGTACCGCTTGGGTATGCCGATGGGATCATCCGAAAACTGCAAGGGATGGACGTATTAGTGAATGGCCAAAGAATGCCGATTGTCGGGAGAGTTTGCATGGACCAATTTATGGTAAAACTAGATCAGTCCTATCCGATAGGCACGTTAGTTACTATAATTGGCAGTCAATCAGGAAACGCGATTGAGATGGATGAAATAGCTGATTATCTAGATACAATTTCGTATGAAGTTGCTTGCACAATTAGCGCAAGGGTCCCAAGATTATACCGAGAATAGCAGGGTTTTCTGATTTTTACAACCATGTTTGGCATGAAAAACCTATTTTTGGTATACAATGAGGAAGAATAAATTTACATCTAAAAATTTGTATATTGGCTTTGCAAAGCCTAATAGACAATGATATGATTATAAATGGACAATAGATCGGGCTTGTAGATTTGGTGGAGGTGTATGGTTGTGTCAGAGAGCTTGCAAGAAGTTATTGTAAAGTTGCCAAAAAACCTACTAAATGAGGTGAACGGTTTGATGAAACATGAAAACAGTGATCTGAGCGACTTTATTTGTCAAGCAACAAAATCGTATTTGCGTGATAAAAAAAAGCGTCACATTCGTGAATCCATGCAAAGAGGCTATATGGAAATGGCAAAAATAAATCTCAACATTGCTTCAGAGGCTTTCCAGGCTGAAGAGGAGGCGGAACACACCCTAGAGCGATTAGTGAGTGGGGTGTAATAATTTGATTGTAAAACGAGGCGAGGTTTATTTCGCCGATCTTTCCCCTGTCGTTGGATCGGAGCAGGGGGGCGTTCGTCCAGTATTGGTTTTGCAAAATGATATTGGTAATCGGTTTAGTCCAACAGTTATTGTTGCAGCGATTACCGCTCAGATTCAAAAGGCCAAATTACCTACCCATGTAGAAATAGATGCCAAAAAGTATGGTTTTGAGCGTGACTCTGTTATTTTATTGGAGCAAATTCGAACAATTGATAAGCAACGTTTAACTGATAAGATTACTCAATTAGATCAAGAGATGATGGAAAATATCAATAGTGCTTTGGAAATCAGTCTTGGTTTAACGGATTTTTAACTAAATTTCCTATATTATAAGGTTGTTTCTGGTGCCCTTGTCATTAAATAGACAAGGGTTTTTTAGTTTTTGCTTTTTCTTTTTCCGTAGATTACGTGTTTTAGCTAAACTCCGTCGTAGTGTAAAACAGGCGCTGTGGAAAAATACGCCCTTCCCTGCGGGGAACGCTCTACTCCTCCTCAATCGCAAAGTGCGCTCTCTGCGGGGGCTTCAGACTGTTCCTTTCCCACTGGAGTGGCGTATTTTTCCACAGCTTAGGGTAGTTTTCTGTTACACAGCTTTTATGAAGTGTAGGGACGGAGCGGTGCACATCTAAGTTCGTGAGCACCTACTACTACGTCGCATTTTACTTCTATTGTGACTCATAAATTTCCGTCACTTCAGTGACAAAATTCCTGATTATTTGCACGATTTAAGGAAACGTGTAAAAATAGGTTTATGATAATTTCATAGGGGGAGAGAAATGGACAAGAAGTTGAAGAAAATAGTGATTGAGAATAGTGATGAAATTATAAAAAACTGGCTAGAAAAGGTATCAAAAAATCGCCAGAATAAGTATACATCTTCCATTAGTGATGAAGTTTTTGAAAATACGAGCCGTGAATTTGTTAATGTTATTTTCACTATGGTTGAAAAAGAAGGAAGTATGGTCGAGTTAGATGATTTTTCTGAAAGCTTAATCAATATGGGGTGGCCACTAAGTTATATTACTGACGGAATTCAAGTGTTCCGCAGAGTGACGATCGATTTTATCGTAAATCAATTTCAGCAAGTAGACACTGAACGTGTAACCAACATACTTGATATGGTTGATGAATGGATCGATCCAATTATTAACCAGTTAGTAAGTGAATATTCCGGTAGCTGGGAGCAAGTTGTTTCTTTGCAACGGGTCGCTTTACAAGAATTATCTGCGCCACTAATACCAGTAATGGAGAACATCACAATCATGCCGTTGATCGGAACGATTGATACGGAACGGGCAAAATTGATTATGGAAAATTTATTAGATGGTGTGATTAAGCATAATGCAGAAGTTGTGTTAATCGACATTACTGGTGTACCTGTCGTGGATACGATGGTGGCTCACCATATTATACAGGCAGCTGAAGCTGTAAGATTAATTGGTTCTACGTGTATCTTAGTAGGAATCCGTCCAGAAATTGCACAGACGATCGTTAATTTGGGGATTGATTTAAGTAAATTCCCAACGAAAAGTTCCTTACGTAAGGGATTCCAAACGGCATTAGAATTAACTAATCGCAAAATTCTTACACCTAATGATACAGAGCAGAGCATTGAGAAAATGTTACATTCTTTGGATAGGGAGTGAAACTGATGAGGATACCAATTTTAAAGCTACACAACTACCTTCTTATATCTATCCAAATAGAGTTGGATGACAAATCTGCTATCCAGTTCCAAGAGGATTTACTAAACAAAATACATCAGAGCGGTGCAACCGGGGTTGTTATTGATCTCACATCGGTCGACATTATTGATTCTTTTATCGCAAAAGTATTAGGTGATGTCGTTTCTATGTCAGATTTAATGGGGGCAAAAGTTGTATTAACAGGTATTCAACCAGCAGTTGCAATAACGTTAATGGATTTAGGGATTCATTTGCGAGATGTTCCAACTGCACTTAACTTGGAACAAGGCTTAATTCGATTGCAACAGGAATTGGAGGAATGAGCGTGAAAAAGGACATCCATTCCTGTATTAGTATTAAAAAAGAATTGGACATTGTTGGTGCAAGACAAATTGGCAGGGACCATGCGAAACGGCTCGGATTTGGAACGGTAGATCAGGCGCGGATTGCAACAGCAATTTCTGAACTTGCAAGAAACATTTATTTGTACGCAAAAGTAGGAGAAATTTGTTATGAAATTATTGATGAAAAAAGCAACACAGGTCTTCGTGTTATTGCTACTGATAATGGACCAGGGATTCGGAGTATTAGCCAAGTGATGGAAGATGGTTATTCCACATCTGGTGGTTTGGGTGCGGGTCTGCCTGGTGTGAAACGACTAATGGATCAATTTGATATTGTTTCTGAAGTAGGAAAAGGTACTGAAATTCGGACGATCAAATGGTTACGTTAATAGAGTAATAAGTAATTAACTAACGTTTTCGTCATTATTAAATTCCTCGTGTAGTAGTTAATATTGTTACCATTTACAAAAAAATATATCGTAGTAAGATCCAAGTATAACGGCAGCGACTGCATTTGGTGTGGCAGATTGCTGTCATTCTTTTGGAGGGGGAAACACCCTGTGGCTATTATAAATCTCGACAATTATTTGCAGTTATTAAAACAGTATGTAGATACACAAGATGAAAAAGTATTATATCAAGCGGAACAGTTTAGTAAACATTCAATGCAGCATAATATTTCTCCAGAAGAAATCATCGACGTACACATAAAAGCATTGAAGCAACTATATCCTCAACTTCCAAAGGAGATTGATTATTCACTAGATTTTCTATTGGAGGCTATGATTTCTTATGGACTTGCATATCAAGAGTTTACATCACTAAGGGAGAGCCAATCGGAAATCAAATCAGAAATTTCTGTTGCTGCAGATATGCAACAAACCCTTTTGTCTACTGTAAAGCCCGCAATAAAAGGGCTGGAAATAGGTGCAATTAGTGTACCTGCTAACCAAATGAATGGGGATTACTATCATTTTGTTGAAGGTACCGAGGGTGTGTTAGGTGTTGCTATAGCCGATGTAATTGGAAAAGGTATTCCTGCAGCATTATCGATGTCAATGATCAAGTATTCGATGGATAGTTATCCGGAAGATCAGCGCATCCCAAGCATCATCTTAGAAAATTTAAACCGTGTTGTAGAGAGAAATGTAGACCCAAGCATGTTTATTACTATGTTTTACGCATTGTATAATCCGAATACCGAAAGGCTAATATATGCATCAGCAGGACATGAGCCTGGCTTTTATTACAATGCAGCAGAGAACCAATTTGAAGAAATTAAAGCGAAGGGTATTGTATTAGGAGTTTCCAAGGACGCAAAATATGAACAATATGAGCGAGTTGTTGAAGCGGGCGATGTTATTATTTTGCTTACAGACGGCGTAACGGAATGCAGAATTGGTGATCGGTTTATTGAACGAGAAGAAGTTTTGGAAGTGATTGAACAATATATCCATTTACCGGCACAGCAAGCGGTAAAACAAGTATTTAAGCACTTTGAAAGGCTACAGGATTTCCAGTTGAGAGACGATTTTACATTGATTATGCTTCGTAGAGATGTTTAGAAGTTAACATAATCGGGTAAAAACTATTAGACGCAAAAAAGATGGGGGTAAGGACGGCAAATGAATTTAAATATAAATGTTGTAGAACAGGAAAACACTGCTGTCGTACATTTGGCTGGAGAAATAGATGCCTATACGGCTCCGGAATTGAAGGAGACCCTGTTATTGATAACGAAGAAAAGAATACCGTTGATAGAAGTGGATATGGAGCAAGTATCCTATTTAGATAGTACTGGCCTAGGGGTAATAATTAGTGCCCTCAAGGCAACGAAAGAATATGATGGAGAAATAAAATTAACAAACTTACAAAGTAAGGTGATGCGATTGTTTGAAATTACTAGTTTAGACAGCGTCATAACAATTGAATCAAAAGTACGAGGTGGCAATTAAAATGAGACCTTTCGATTTTGTTGAATTAAAAGTCCCGGCTAAGCCGGAATACGTTGGAGTTGTGCGGTTAAGTGTCTCAGGAATAGCAAACCGAATGGGTTTTGATTATGACGATATTGAGGACCTTAAGGTAGCTATATCAGAGGCAATGACCAATGCTGTCACGCACGCATACAAAGCTGATGAAGATGGGGAAGTGACAATTGGATTCGGCGTATATCCAGATCGATTGGAGGTAATGGTTGCTGATCGAGGTGGTAGCTTTGATCTAGAAGAAATCAAGGACGGAATTGGTCCATATCACCAATCAGAGTCTATTGAGAAATTAAGAGAAGGTGGTTTCGGTCTATTTCTAATTGACGCGCTCATGGATAAAGTGGAAATTAAAAATGATTATGGGGTTATCGTATTAATGACAAAGTTTGTACATGAGAATGAGGTGGGATTCGATGACAACCAAATCTCAACCACACAATAGGCGTGAGGATGAGGTTTACCAATGGATACAATATCTGCAGGAAAATCCTCAAGATAAAGAAGTACAAGAAAAAATAGTACTAGCCTACCGAGATCTCGTTGAGTCAATTGCTAGAAAATACTCGAAAAACAGTATGATTCACGAAGATCTATCGCAAGTGGGTATGCTTGGATTATTAGCTGCGATGAGAAGGTATGATCCTACTTTTGGTAAGTCATTTGAATCGTTTGCAATCCCAACAATCATTGGTGAAATCAAGCGATTTATCCGAGATAAGACATGGAGTGTTCATGTCCCGAGAAGGATTAAAGAATTAGGTCCTAAGATCAAGCGAGCGATTGAAGAATTAACGACTCAACAGCAAAAATCCCCATCAGTAGCAGATATTGCTGCACATCTTGAAGTCTCGGAGGAAGAAGTGCTCGAGACAATGGAAATGGGCAAGAGCTATAAAGCCTTATCTGTAGATCGAAAAATAGAGGCTGATTCTGATGGAAGTACCGTTTCTATTTTAGATCTTATCGGTAATCCAGATGGAGGATTTGAGAATACAGATCAACGGATGTTGCTTGAGAAGATATTACCGATTTTAAATGAACGAGAACAAGAAATTTTGAAATATACGTATTTTGATAACAAGAGCCAAAAGGAAACTGGTGAGCTCCTAGGCATTTCTCAGATGCATGTATCGCGATTGCAAAGACGGGCATTAAGAAAACTAAGAGAAGCATTGCAATCAGAAAACGCGGAGGGTAGTTTGTAATGTCATTAGGTAAGCATATGGACGTTTCTGTCTATCAGAAAGCTAAAAAAGGAAACTATTATTGTGGTGATAGTTACTTTTATAACGAAACTGAAACAGAGTTTGTGTGTGCTTTAGCGGATGGGTTAGGTAGTGGAGAATTTGCTAAAGAATCGTCGGATATTGTTATGCAAATTATTAAGGATCATAGTGAGGTTAGCGTTAATGAATTGGTGAGAATATGCAATAAACAACTAATTGGTAAGCGTGGCGTTGTACTTGGATTGCTTAAAATAAATTTCGAAGAAGAATTATATACATTTTCTTCTATAGGGAATATTGGGATTATGACAATTTCAAGTAAATGTGAAAAGAAACGTAATATTCCAAATGCAGGTTACCTTGGTGGCTTTCACAAGGATTTTAAAGTAGTCGGTGCAAAATTGGATCCTAATATGACGTTTGTAATGTTTTCCGATGGTGTAGAACCAAAACAGCTATCTGCTAAATATTTTTTAGAACACAATGTTTCTACTATTACCGAAGCTTTTTCTAACGGAGAAATGACGTACGATGATGATACGACATTAATTGTAATGAAATACACGTAAAAATACTTTTTTGCTCTTATCTAAGATGGATAGGAGTTTTTTATTGTCTTCTAACTTTTTACTTTGAAACGTATGTGCAGCGATATATTATTAGGAATGTCTATCTCTGTTTGGTAAAATAGAGTGTGTTATAAGGAGGAAGAAAATTGAGCGAAATTCAAAACCAAGAGCTAATACAGTGGGTTGCAAGTCAAACAAGTGTAGCCATCAATAGCGTAAAGCAAGTGATCACCTTGTTAGAGAAAGGAAATACCGTCCCTTTTATAGCGCGATATCGTAAGGAACAGACAGGTGGTCTTGATGAAGTACAAATTAAAACAATCGAAGACAAGTTCAACTACGCCCTTCATTTAGCGGAGCGGAAAGAGGAAGTAATTCGATTAATTGAAGAGCAAGGAAAATTAACACCTGAATTAAAGCAAGACATAGAGAAAGCGACACAATTACAAAAAGTAGAAGACTTATACCGTCCTTATAAACAAAAACGGAGGACGAAAGCAACTGTTGCCAAGGAAAAAGGGCTAGAACCTTTAGCGGAAATGATCTGGATGCAAGAGATTCAAGATGTAAACAAAGAAGCGGAAGCATTCCTGTCAGAGGAATTTGAACTAGCAACTATTGAAGATGTTATTGCCGGTGCAAATGATATTATTGCAGAATGGATTTCTGATGATCCAAAATTTCGTGATTACATAAGAGAAAAAACATTTAAGGCAGCAACGATTCAATCGGAAGTAAAGGATAAAGAAAAGGACGAAAAAGGTGTCTTTGAAATGTACTATAGTTACGAAGAACCGGTTCGTTCTATAGTAGCTCACCGTGTTTTAGCACTCAATCGTGGCGAGAAAGAAGGTATTATCAAGGTGGCCGTGCTACCGCCAACGGAAGAACTTACTGGATATTTAACAAAACAGGTGATCCGTGCTAATGCATCACAGCAGGTAAGGGCTTTGTTACAAGCGGCGATTGATGACAGTTATAAACGATTAATCCAGCCTTCGATTGAAAGAGAAATTAGAAATAGACTATCAGAAACGGCAGAAACACAAGCAATCCAAGTGTTTTCCACTAACTTAAAAAACCTGTTGTTACAACCGCCGTTAAAAGGTAAGACAGTTTTAGGATTAGACCCAGCTTACCGTACAGGCTGTAAGCTAGCGGTTATTGATGAAACAGGCAAAGTGCATGCAATAAATGTTATATACCCAACCCCTCCCAAAAGTGACAAAAAGGGAGCAGAAGCAGTTTTGTTGCAATATATGAAGGATTATCCAATTGAATTAATAGCAATTGGGAACGGGACAGCATCTAGAGAATCGGAGCAATTCA
Organism: Radiobacillus sp. PE A8.2; assembly: GCF_045635475.1. Taxonomy (NCBI): domain Bacteria; kingdom Bacillati; phylum Bacillota; class Bacilli; order Caryophanales; family Bacillaceae; genus Radiobacillus; species Radiobacillus sp. PE A8.2. Next base: position 48,632 of record NZ_JBJGXI010000039.1, read on the forward strand.
TTGCAGATATGATTCACGAGCATAATTTAAATGTTGCTTATATCATCGTTAATGAAGCTGGTGCAAGTGTATATTCGGCGTCACCATTAGCGAGAGAAGAATTCCCGGATTTCCAAGTTGAGCAAAGAAGTGCTGTCTCTATCGCAAGACGTGTCCAAGACCCGCTTGCTGAGCTAGTGAAAATTGATCCGAAATCTATAGGTGTTGGTCAATACCAGCATGATGTGACTCAAAAAAGTTTAAGTGAATCATTAACATTCGTTGTAGAAACAGCCGTTAACCAAGTAGGTGTAAATGTTAATACCGCATCATCATCCCTACTTCAATACGTTTCAGGCCTTAGCAAAACGGTTGCTAATAATATTGTAAAACAAAGAGACGAACTAGGGAAATTCATTAATAGAAGCCAGTTGAAGAAGATACCACGTCTAGGAAGTAAGACTTATGAGCAAAGTGTTGGTTTCTTAAGAGTGCTTGATGGGAAAGAACCACTTGATCGTACACCTATTCACCCGGAAAGTTATGAACCGACCAAAGCATTGTTAGCAATGCTTGACTGCTCAACTGATGACTTAGGGACGGATAAGTTGCAGCAAAAATTAAAAACAATCGACCTAAAACAGACTGCTCTGCAATTAGAAATTGGGGAGCCGACGTTAGACGATATTATGAAGGCGCTCATTAGTCCGGAAAGAGATCCCCGGGATGATTTGCCAAAACCATTATTAAAACAAAACGTACTTACCATGGAAGATTTAAAAGCAGGCATGGAACTTCAGGGAACAGTGCGAAATGTAGTTGATTTTGGTGTGTTCGTAGATATTGGGGTAAAACAAGATGGGTTAGTTCATATATCAAAAATGTCCAATTCATTTGTAAAACACCCTATGGACGTTGCATCAGTAGGTGACATAGTAACGGTGTGGGTAGAAAATGTAGATGTAGACAAGCAACGCATCGCTTTATCCATGATTCAAGCCTAATAACAGAAGAATACCGGCGAGATCCCCCGGTATTCTTCTGTTTTAAATTATCGTAGTCAATATCATATACTTAGTTTTAACCATTTTCATCCACATACAGTTGGATTAAATAACCCCAAGCTATATGTGGATGAAAACAGCTGTGTATGATCATTATGAAAGTGACTCAACTAATTTTATTCCGATAAAAAAACCAACATTGATTCAGAACTTTTATTTGGTATAGATCCTTTGCAAGGTAGGCTTCTGTCATTTGCTTTTTAAACCAATTAGGCATCTGTGTCCGTCCTCCTCGACAAATTATCAAAGAACTAAGTAGCTGCCACAATTAAAGTTATTATATGATATGCACATAAGGAGAAAGGTGTGATTAAAATGCCTAAAATGACACAAACTCAACTGGAGGAATTAGTTAACGATATATCAATTTCATATTTCTCGAAGCCCTTCACAGATGACGTTAGTTTTAATAGTCGTCTAAGAACTACAGGTGGAAGGTATATTCCATCTAAAAGAAAGATTGAATTGAACCCAAAATATTTAGATGAATTGGAGGAAGAGTTTCATGGTATTATAAAACACGAGTTATGTCATTATCATCTACATATTGAGGGGAAAGGCTACCAACATCGTGATCCAGAGTTCAGAGCGTTATTAAAACAAACAAATTCACCTCGGCACTGCCAACCGTTACCGTCAATGAATAGAAAAGTAAAATACGTATACCACTGTACAGCGTGTGGACAGGTTTACCATCGAATGAGATCTATGAAAACAAGTAAGTATCGGTGCGGGAAATGTGGAGGGAAGATATCTGGTTAAATTCGGTAACGTTTATCCCATTGACGAACATGCATATTCCGTGTTAAATTATATAAGCCCTTGAGAAATAAAAGGCAAAATACACTTGACCAACACACAGGTGTAGCAGTAAACTGTTAAATAGAAAATAACGTCGAAATGTGTGCTAAAACATCATTTATAACTTTTTCAAAAAAACGTTTGACAAGTATTAATAAATGTTATATTATATTCTACGTCGCTGTTAATTGTTATTAGGCTTTTGGACAAGTGCTAAAAGCACAACAGTAACTACAATAAATATTATTCCACAGTAGCTCAGTGGTAGAGCAATCGGCTGTTAACCGATCGGTCGTAGGTTCGAGTCCTACCTGTGGAGCCAATGGAGAAGTACTCAAGTGGCTGAAGAGGCGCCCCTGCTAAGGGTGTAGGTCGTGTAAGCGGCGCGAGGGTTCAAATCCCTCCTTCTCCGCCATTCTTTTCATGGCCCGTTGGTCAAGTGGTTAAGACACCGCCCTTTCACGGCGGTATCACGGGTTCGAATCCCGTACGGGTCACTTTCTTTGCTTTTTTAAATGAATATCTTAGCTTAATGAAGGTAAGAACATAGTTGAGTGAAAGAAATTCGCTTCACAATATAATGAGAAATATTTTCGCTTTACGAAAAAAATGAAAGATATTTTTGTTTCACAAAAAATCTCTGGTCCGGTAGTTCAGTTGGTTAGAATGCCTGCCTGTCACGCAGGAGGTCGCGGGTTCGAGTCCCGTCCGGACCGCCATATTTGTTGGGCTATCGCCAAGCGGTAAGGCAACGGCTTTTGGTGCCGTCATTCCTAGGTTCGAATCCTAGTAGCCCAGCCATTTTTTTTGCTTTAAAATAGCTTCTAGAAAACTTCATTATATTATTATGAGCCATTAGCTCAGCCGGTAGAGCATCTGACTTTTAATCAGAGGGTCGGAGGTTCGAATCCTCCATGGCTCATCAAAGAAGCTATGGCTGTTATTCATCTGCAATTCCCCTTCCTTTTTAAGGTTATGGGATCATAGGTTAACCTACGGCATTCGAATCCTCCATAGATTACATTTACGCATGGACAGTTGAATGACGATATGATAACCGATAATTGTGAAATATCTTTAGCGGGTGTGGCGGAATTGGCAGACGCGCTAGACTTAGGATCTAGTGTCTTATGACGTGGGGGTTCAAGTCCCTCCACCCGCATCAAAGTTCTTTTGCTGAGCATCGCGAAGTGAAAAAACTTTCTATTGCTTTAAGGTAATAATGCGGTCGTGGCGGAATGGCAGACGCGCTAGGTTGAGGGCCTAGTGGGAGGTAATCCCGTGGAGGTTCAAGTCCTCTCGACCGCACCAAAAAAGATTGAAAAATACGTTGACATAAATGACGGTAATGTGATATATTAAAATATGTCGCTTCGCTGAGCGCCCGTAGCTCAATTGGATAGAGCGTTTGACTACGGATCAAGAGGTTAGGGGTTCGACTCCTCTCGGGCGCGCCATCGGGAAGTAGCTCAGCTTGGTAGAGCACTTGGTTTGGGACCAAGGGGTCGCAGGTTCGAATCCTGTCTTCCCGACCATCGATCATTTTATTAAATAATAGATAATGCGGGTGTAGTTTAGTGGTAAAACCTCAGCCTTCCAAGCTGATGTCGAGGGTTCGATTCCCTTCACCCGCTCCATTTTAAGGGGCCTGTAGCTCAGCTGGTTAGAGCGCACGCCTGATAAGCGTGAGGTCGGTGGTTCGAGTCCACTCAGGCCCACCATTTGATCCTTGAAAACTGAACAGAACAATCAAGTGTGTTATGAAAATGATTTGCAAGTTTTCTTGT